>NZ_BBTF01000067.1:0-16394 GCF_000876115.1 Acinetobacter sp. NBRC 110496 | reverse complement strand
ATTTATTTAACTCCTGCACTAAAGTTCCATGTGCAAACTATTTTAGGTACAACAGCGGAACGCCGTCATGAACGTTATGAGTATTCCGCGCAACTGCATATCTGCTTTGGCTTGCTTACAGCGCATTTTTATCTTTCAAAAGCCAAAAACTTTTCAGAAACTTTATTGCTAGATCATAGCTACGGTCTGCAAAATGAATCGAAGTTTATGTCCGCATGGGACAAAAAAAGCACATCAGACAACCAGGAATCAGCAATTCAACGTCTAAGCCGCGAAAGTAAAGCAGTATATCAGGCTGACATTCTGGATATCAGCGTCAATGGTTATCGTATTAAATGGTCAGGAGAAGCACCAAAAAATCTTAGAACAGGCGAGTATATTTTAGTTAAAGAAACATCACATGGGCATTGGCGTGGAGGAGTAATTCGTTGGCTCAAACAATCAACCGAAAAAAGTTTAGAACTCGGTTTGGAAGTATTGGCACAGGAGATTTTTCCTTGTGCAGTTCGTTTACAAGCAGATCGACATATCAGCAATTATCATCCAACACTTTTATTAAAAAATCAAAATCTGGATGAAACAAAAACTACATTAATTTTGCCAGGTTCACAGATTTTTAGAGAACACCAAGCTGTTCATTTAAGATTGGGGAAAGAGGAAGTCAAAGTGTATTTATTAAACGCACAATTAATTACCCAGAGTTTTGTTCAATTTGAGTTTGAACTGTTAAATGAAGAAGAACTTCCTGTTCTGCAAAAATATATGGCTCAAAAAAATATGGACACAATTGATCAAGATTTATGGGAAGCATTGAAGTGAGAAATTCTTTACTCTCTAAAAAACTAAAACGCACTGAAACACGCTTACTGATTATTGACGACAACCAGCTTCGTTATAATCAAATTGCGACAATTTTTAAAGCACAAGATCATCAAATTAAAGCCACTTTGCTAGATGATCTTAAGACATTTGAAAAGCAGCTCAATCTACCTTGGGATATTGTGATTTTTGGTCGTGCCTATGACCTAAAAATCGAGCAAACGCTTTCCTTAATACAGGCATCATCCCAACCCAGTTTACCAGTTTTACTATTTGAACCAGATGACTTTGATACTGATCAATACCAGAGCTATATTCATAAAGGAATCTATGATGTAGTGAATTTAAAAACACCTGAAACGTTTTATATTAATATGATCCGTGCCCTGTCTTATAGTCGTTTGGTGCAGGCCGAGCACCGCTTGCTCAATGAGTTGGAAGCCGCTCAATCGCAAGCACAATCTTTGGTTGCAGAAACACATAAAGCAGTTGCCATTTTACAGGAAGGTATTCATATCAGTGCCAATACTGAATATGCCAACCTATTTGGTTTTAGCAATGTGGATGAATTGATTGGCTTGCCAATTCTTGATGTGTTACAACCCGAAGATTTAGGGCAATTTAAGCTCCGCTTTAAAAAGATCTCTCAAGGACAATTTGAGCAAGGGCGCTTTGAACTTCGCACTCAAAACTCAACCGTAAAGAATAATCCATTACACCTAGAGTTTCTGCCTTCAGGCAATGAAGAGGAAATTCAACTCAATATTGAGTGCCCTACATCTGCTCAGGTGATAACTCAAGCGCCAGCAGCGACTGTTTCATCTGAAAAAGTCTCGACTCTAGGCACAGCTTTACAACAGCTCAATCGACAACTGACCAATCATCCAGCCAACGCCAATGCCATTGTGCTATTTAGTCTCAGTAGCTGCCCAAATGAAGTTTTCCAAAATGATTGGCGCGGAACAAAAGCATATTTTGCCAATATCCAAAACTTTATCAAAGAACAAGTGAGTGTTCCTGTCTATCAAGTCGATAGCACACTCTTCGTTGCATTGTTTCAAGCTGAATCTAAGAATGTTTTAAATTCACTGCTGATCGGTTTAAATAGCTTGCAAAAACCCCAACTTTTAGCGACAGCAAATTACACCTTCCCTTTACACCTAAAATTGGGATATTGCGAACTTGCACAAGCCATTCCAGATGAGGCCATGTTTGAGCAAGTTCTCAGCAAAGCATTCTCTACAGCTTTACCCGTATTCAACAGTCCAAAAATTGATACCGATATTGGTTTGACAACCGAACATATTCCAACAAAAGTACAGTTAAGCTTGCTACAAGAGCTTAAACAAAAACTGGATGCGGGTGATATCCATCTTAAATATCAGCAACTTTATGATAAACAAGATCAGCACACGCATACGTATGAAGTTTCTGGTGGCTTTATCTATAACAATCAATGGCAAGACCTAAGTGATCTGGCTGATCTTAAAGATGATGCTGAGCTTTCTGTTCAACTTGATCGCTGGGTTTTGGTTGAAGCATGCAAACAATTGCACAATTTTATTACCCAATACCCTAAGGCAAAACTGATTGTTAACCTGAATCACCAGGTACTATTAAATGATAAGCAACTGCCTGAGCTGGTTGCAAAACTACTCACCATTATTGGTAGTAAACAAGCACATCCACTGATCTTGCAATTCTCAGAGCAGGCACTGCAACAGAATCTTTCTCAAGCACAGCCACAGATTGCCTTACTACGCCAACATGGTGCCGAAATTTCAATTCGTGGTTTTGGCGACTCGCTGTACAGCGACAGCATGCTACAGCAAATTGATGTACAGTACCTCAATTTACATAGCAAGCTCACCAAAATGCTGAGTTCAGATAAAGACATCTCAACCCTACAAGAGAAAATCCTACATTTTATCGGTCAAAAACCCGTGGAAATTTTCTTGATGGAACTGAATGACATGAATTTATTTGCAAATGCATGGAATGTTGAGGCTCGCTTCCTGCAAGGTAACTATTTCCAGAAGAAACTCGATCGTCTCACGGACGTTCAAGATCAATAAAAAATCCTTCTTATGGAGCTTTATAGCTCCTCACCTTTTCAAAAGAAGGAAAATTAACAGACACAAAAAAACGGGCATATTGCCCGTTTTTTTCTTTCTTAGTATTAACGTTTGATAGAACGTGACATACCAGAGAAACGTTGTTTGAATTTGTCGATACGACCGCCTGTATCCACATTCTTTTGTTTACCAGTATAGAATGGGTGGCAAGCTGAACATACGTCAAGGTAAATTGTTTCTTTACCAAGAGCAGAACGAGTTTCGATTACGTTACCACATGAACAAGTAGCAACTAATTTTTCATATTTAGGGTGAATATCGGCGCGCATGGTCGATGCTCCTATTAAGTAAGAAAGGCTTAAGCTGTTATCGCAATTGATCACTCTCAATTGAGGAAAGCAAAGTGTTTTCACACTTGCAGATCAACACCACAACAGACCATTTCTTTTGACTCACCGAGACTCTATGGTCAGAGCAAAGCCAACAAGTGGCGAGTATTATACGCCAAAGAATTCACTTTTGCGAACTATTCCTGATTTGATTTTGACCAATGATTCGCAATCATGCCACAGACCATTAACTGAATTTGATGAAAAATCATAATTGGCAGTACTATCATCCCTAATGGCTGTCCAATGAACAGGATTTGTGCCATTGGCACCCCGCTCGCCAAGGTTTTCTTGGAGCTACAGAAGAAGATCGTGACTTGATCAGCATGATTAAAGCCCAGCCATTTAGGTAAATACAAAGCCAATAGCATGACTATGGTTAACAGCAGCGAACATGCCAGCACCAAATATAATAACGTTAGACCACTGACCTGATGCCAAAGCCCCGCAATTACAGCACTACTAAATGCACCATATACCACCATTAAGATCGAACCCTGATCGAAAGCTTTAACGACACTTGGGACTTTAACCATATAAGGAAACACATAAGGACGCAGTAACTGCCCCAGAACAAAAGGCACCAGCAGCAGCAATGTAATCTGGATAATAGATTTAGTCGGATCAAAACCATGTTGGCTTTGTCCCAAAATGAAGTAGCTCACCAAAATTGGAGTAATAAACATTCCGATAATATTTGAGAAAGAAGCACTACAAACAGCAGCAGCAACATTGCCTTTAGCCATCGAGGTAAATGCAATCGAAGATTGCACTGTCGATGGCAAGAAGCACATAAACAGAAAACCCCAATACAATTGTTGCCCTAAAAGCGGTTCTAACACAGGTTTCGCCAACAATCCGATTGCAGGGAAAATTAGAAAAGTAAAAGCAAAAACGAGCGCATGCATTTTCCAATGCAGCATACCTTCAATCACAGCTTCACGTGATAACTTGGCGCCATGTAAAAAGAATAATACGGCAATCGCAACCGTGGTTAGCATATTAAAATAATGCGCAGCCTGTCCAGAGACGGGTAAAAAAGTCGCCAGTACGACCATTGCAATTAATAATATTGTAAAGCGATCCACTGCCAATAGCTTCAACATAACCTATCCTTATCTACTCACGAATAACTATAAAGCCCAATATGATGTTGTTGACCATTTGATCGACTCATCATACTGGGCTCTACAAATAAAGCTAGGGCTTTAGATCAGAAATCTTGGACTGACCAGACCAAAGCCTAATTATTACGCGCGTTTTGATCCTGTTGAATCAATTCAACTTTATAACCATCTGGATCTTCAACAAAAGCAATTACCGTAACACCACCTTTCATTGGGCCTGCTTCACGCACGACTTTACCACCACGTGCCTTGATTTCTTCACATGCTTTATAAGCATCTTCCACACCAATCGCAATATGGCCATAAGCGTTGCCAAGATCATAACTCGCGGTATCCCAGTTATGGGTTAACTCAAGTACCGTGTTATTTTCTTCATCACCATAACCCACAAAAGCTAGCGTAAAACGCCCTTCTTCATAATCACGCTGGCGTAGCAATTTCATACCAAGCACCTCAGTGTAGAACTTTAAAGATTGTTCTAAATTACCTACTCGTAGCATCGTATGTAACATGCGCATAGTTATTCACCTGTCTGTTGTGTTGTTCGGTTTTCATGGTCACGTAATAATTTCGCGACCCAAACCACGAGAAATAAAATTGGAATCCCAATTAAAGTCGTCATTAAAAAGAAATTCGGATAACCAATATTACTAACAATAGTTCCAGAGTATCCACCCAATAACTTAGGTGTGAGTGTCATCAGAGAACTGAAAATTGCATATTGAACTGCCGTAAATGACACACTGGTTAAACTAGATAAAAAGGCAATAAAAGCAGCACCTGCCAGACCTGAAGCCAGGTTATCGATAATAATTGCAAAGTACAGCCATAAAGAGCTATAACTTTTAATTACCTTTCCAGAAAGCTCTACAGTGCCTGACTGGGCTGGATCAAGTACAGCCACAGGCTGAATATCAATATCTAAAACGTCCGCATGAGCAGCAGAATTGATACGATATTGTCGCATTGCTAACACTTCTTTCCCGGTATGAGATTTTAAGTTAGCCATAGCTTGGACTGTTTTAGTCGGAGAAGCGTGTAATAACTTTCCATCGATAGCCCCTGTAAACAAGCCCTTTTGGTCAATTTTTGCGGTAAACTCCTGCCCATCCAACTTTAAAATCACAGGACGTTCTGCATCTAACTCTTCCGCTTTCACCCCTGCGAGCTGACCTTTGATCACTAAACTTTGTTTAAGTTCTTTCAGTGTTAATTGATCATCATTGTTAATCGGCAATATTTGAATCTCAGGTTGTTGCTTATGAGTTAAATATGGCACTTCTAACTGAATTTTAGACGCTGCCTGATTCTGATATTGGGTGCTCACCTGTACTTGGTGTGCTTTTAATAAGACTTCGTTAGGTACTTGCAGCTTCCAATACCCAACCTCATCCGGCTGTACCTTATAGTGCTGATCTCCGACCTGAACTTCAACCTGATCAAGTGGCTTGCCCGATTTGACTAGACCAATAAAAATCAAATTCGTTGAACTAGCTAAAACCGCACCGACAAACATCAATTTCATAATGTTCATACGCTGCGCCAGCAAACCGCCCAGGAAACCACCAACCAGACTAAAAAGTACACCGTAAATTTTAACCGCTTCAGCAATCTGCTCTTTACTAAAATTCAGATCTTGATAGAACACATTGGAAATTACCCCTGCAATAATGTCAGAAATACGGAAAAATCCAATCAACAGCAATAAAACTAAAGCCAGTTTTACCCCATAGCGTTTAAAGAAATCTAAAATCGGCGCAACCCATGTTTCTTTCGCCATCTGCTGATTGACCACCCCCATCTTGACCAGTCCAAAACCGGCCAATAAGGCAATTGTGGTGGCCGTTAAAAAGCGTAATGCTTCTAAACCAAACAAGGTTGCAGTGTCTTTGATTGCTGCTGATTTTGCGATTGCATCGGTCACATTACCTGAATAGATATAGCTGAGCACAAAAGTTACAACGGCAATAAAGAATACAAATACCAAACGGTAATAGTCTGTAGTTTTATACTGCTTATAAACACGATTTACTTGGGGTTCACGTACACATAAGGTCGTGATAATACCGACCACCATCACTGCTGCCATGGTTAAATAAGTATATTTCCAAGCTTCGTAAATATAATTGCCTTTTGCTGTGCCTAAATAGGCTGCCAAGAACAAAGCACCTGCCCCTGCAACGATCATCCCAATCCGATAACCGGCATTGTAAGTCGAAGCTAAAACCGTTTGCATTTCCGTCTCAGCCAGCTCAATACGGTAAGCATCAATCACAATATCTTGTGTAGCTGCAGAGAAACCCAATAAGACTGCACCTGCCGCCATCTGAACCAGATAACTTTTTCCAAGCGCTGGATCAGAAAAGGCCATGATACAAATCGCACAAATAATTAAACACTGCGCAATTAACAACCAGGCGCGACGTCGACCTAAACTTTTGGTCAAAAAGGGTACAGGCAGCTCATCAATGAGTGGTGCCCACACAAATTTAAAGGAATAACCGAGTGCTGCCCAACTAAAAAAAGTGACTGCACTTTTATCAATACCAGCCTCACCTAGCCATAATGACAAGCTAGAAAAAATCAATAAAATTGGAATCCCTGCCGAGAAACCAAGAAATAACATAATCAGCGCACGGCGATCTAAAAATGCTTTAAATGCCGACGCCCAACCAGAGGCTTGAGTGGTCATTGGTTATTATTTTCCATGAACATGCGTGAATGTGCTTATTCAATCGTTTCTTGCCCTCTCTTGCAAGTTGCTTTATGCAATCATTCTTTTGTTATGTCGATAAAAAACACAAGTTCGCTTGATCTTTAGGGTTAAAACTGTATACCTTTAATTACTCAACTTTAGTTTATTTGTTGGATAGCAACAGTGACCCAAAAACTCGATCAAATGACTGCAACAACTTTATCTTTAACACCAACAAACACTATTAACGCAAATATAAACTCTTTACCAAGTGCCTTTGAGCAGACGGAAATACAAGCAACACTGATTAAAACCGCTTTACGTGCCGATCAACTGACGCATATTCCAGACCTCGCAGAAATTCCGAGTTCAACTAAACGAATCAAACCACTGAATAATTTTTTAGGGCAAGACCGCGCACGTGCTTCTGTTGAAGCTGGTATTTCTCTACCATACTCAGGCTACAACATTTTTGCGGTTGGGACTGCAGGATTAGGTAAACGTACTATGATCAAACGTTTACTCCAGCAACACGCGAAAACCATGCCAACACCGAATGATTGGGTATATGTCAACAACTTCAAAAATCCAAGACAACCGATTGCATTACGCTTTCCCGCAGGACAAGGCACTAAATTTCAAAATGCTTTGCAACAAGCATGGCAAATCATTTTAAAGCAACTAGAGCGTCGTTTTAGCGCTGAAAGTTATCACAATCGCATTGAACGTATCCGTCAGGATACTGGTGATGTACAGCAAAAGGCTTTAGTCGAGTTAACCAAAGAAGGCGAAGAACTCGATTTGAAACTGGTTTCTCGTAATGACAAACATACATTCATCCCGATGCAACTCCGCAACGATGAATATCACGAGTTAAGTCAAAATGAACTGAATGCACTTGGCAGTAAAGAACGCGCTGAAATCAATGCCAATGTTCGTTATATGGAGAAAAAACTCGAACGCCTGGGTCTGCATCTGGGTGATTTAGAAGATGACGCACGGGATCAGGTTTCAAGTTTAAATCGCGACATCGCTACTCAGGTCGTCATGCCACGTGTAGAATCGATCCTAAATAAAAACAAAGACGTCAAAGGTCTCGACTTATATTTAAAACATTATGCTGAAGATATCATTGAAAATGTAGAGCTGATTCTAGAACAAGAAGAAGATGACTTTACCCCTGCTTTGTTTAACCGTGTTCCTTCACGCTATCAGGCCAATGTGATTGTTGCCAACAAACCCAATAGCGGTGCGCCAGTTATTTTTGAAGATTTCCCGACGCATTACAACCTATTGGGCCATGTTGAACAACTCACGCATAACGGAACCATCACCACCGACTTTACTTTGATTCGCCCTGGTTCTTTACATCAAGCCAACGGGGGCTTTTTAATGCTTGAAGCAGAGCAACTGCTTGAACAGCCTTATGCCTGGCAAGGTCTAAAACGCGCTTTAAAATCGGGACAACTCAAACTATCATCACTCGAACACATGCTGACCTTAACAGGTAGCATTTCTATTGAACCAGCATCCGTTCCACTTGATATTAAAGTGGTTTTACTTGCAGAACCTGAAATTTATTATGAAATTCTGGAAGTTGAACCAGAATTAGGCAGTGTCTTTAAAATTCGCGCCGACTTCACCGACACATTACAACGTAATGACAGTAATGAGCAGGCCTATATGCAGCTGATTGCAGATTATGTTCAAGCTGACAAGTTGCTTCCCTTTGATCGTTCTGCACTCGCAGCTTTGTTAACTGATTCCAGCCGTCAGGCGGAAGATCAAAGTTCATTGTCGCTACATGCATCAACCTTAGGTGATCTTATTCGTGAAGCACACCATCATGCATTTAAAGCAGATGACAAGATCGTCACTGACCAGCATGTCAATCAAGCATTACATCACCGTCAATATCGCTTAGGCTATTTAAGAGAACTGTATTGGCAGGATCTTTCTCGCGGAACTCAATTAATTGAAACCTCAGGACACCGTCTCGGTCAAATCAATGCCCTATCCGTGATTCATTACGCTGATGTTGAATTTGGCCTACCGTCTCGCCTGACTGCATCAGTGTATCAAGGCGGTGGTGATATTCTGGATATTGAACGCAGTGTTGAGCTTGGCGGTTCCCTACATGCCAAAGGCGTGTTATTGATGTCGAGCTTTTTAAAGGCTCACTTTGGTCGTGAACAAATCCTGCACTTCTCCGCCGCTTTAGCTTTTGAACAAAGTTACGGACAAGTCGATGGCGATAGTGCAACTGTTGCAGAACTTTCAGCCCTGATCTCTGCAATCTGTCAAATTCCGATTGATCAATCCTGGGCAATTACAGGCTCGATGAATCAATTGGGCCAAGTACAGCCGATTGGTGGCGTCAATGCAAAAATTGAAGGCTTTTACGATGCATGTAAGCTTCAAGGCTTAACAGGCAAACAAGGCGTTATCATTCCACGTCAAAATATGCAGCACTTAATGCTACGCCAAGATGTGAGCGATGCAGTACAAACTGGTCAATTCCATGTCCATGCGATTGATACCATTGACCAAGCTTTAGAAATTCTAATGGCACGCCCAGTCGGGACGCTCGATAAGAAAGGCCGCTATACCAAAAACTCGATCTATGCTGCAGTGATGGAACAGCTTGAATACTGGCAAGCAATCGAAGATGGCGAGGCCGTTGAAGATGAGGAACCCAAGAAAAAGAAAAAGCGTAAGAAGACCAAAAAAGATGAGCTTACAGCGAAAAACACTGAAGAAACAGTAGCTGAAGCAAAAAGCTTAAAGCCAATCAACTCAAAGAAACGGAAAAAGAAATAAAGAAAAAGCCATGTTCCTTTGGGAACATGGCTTTTTTATGAATCAGGCTACGCCCTGCAAGGAACGTCCACCAGGTAACTGAGCAAAATATTGCTTCAGTGCATCAATACAGCGATGTACTTTCATTGGATATTGTTCACGTTTGGATGTTAACGCGTGTAAGGTATACGCAGGTAACTGCCAATCAGGTAACACTTCAACCAAAGAGCCACTCACCAATTCCTTTTGAATATCCATATATAAAATACGGGCAATTCCGTGTCCTTGTTGGCATAATGACTTAGCAACAAAGACATTATTGGTTCCTAAACGTGACTTCATATCGACATTCACCACTTCACCACTGGTTCCATGTCGAAATCCAAAATGCTGATAATTCTGCATGAGCGTAATTGGAAGTAATTCATGGTGACGTAGATCTTCAGGACGCGTAATCGGTTGAGCTTGATTCAAATAACTTGGGGAAGCAACCAATACCTGATCAACCCTCGCCAAAGGCACAGCCGTCAGTTGATGATCATCCACTTTCAAGCTCATTCGAATCGCAATATCAATACGCTCTTCAATGAGATCGATATAACGATGATCCGCTTCAAAATGAATGGCTAAGCCCTTATGTGCTGACATCCAATGAGAAAGTGCAGGAATAATATGCAATGCACCAAGTTCAGGTGTGGTCGCAATACGCAGATCTCCAACCAGATCATCACGTAATTCATTAATTCGGATTTTGCCGCGTTCAGCCGCAGCTAACATTTCTTGGCAACTTAAAAAGAATGCTTGCCCAGCCTCTGTAAGGCTCAGTTTTCGAGTTGAGCGATGAAGTAAGGTAACATCCATTTCTTGCTCTAAAGAACGGATTTGTTGGCTAACTGCGCTGGTTGTGATTCCTAACTCTCGTGCTGCACCACTGAAAGAGCTTCTTTCCACAACACAGGCGAAAACCCCCATTGCACGCAATTGATCTAGCATAGACTTCCCTCTTACCTTAATTTATTAATATGCTTATTGTTCTAATGAAAGCAATCTCAATTTAGTATACAAGGAAGTCTATTTATGCACTAGAGGATTATTAATAAATTATTGAATGATTATTAATAATCTTAACGTTAATTTGGTAAAACTGTGACAGGATTCACAGGTTTACCATCTAAACGAACTTGAAACTCTAACATGACACGTGATGCACCTGATGATCCCATTTCTGCGATTTTCTGTCCCGCAGTCACTGTGTCACCACTCTTCACTAACATTTTACTGTTATGCGCATAGGCGGTGATGTAACCATCAATATGCTTTACCAAAACCAGATTACCGTATTCTTTAAGCCCATCTGCGGCGTATACAACTTGTCCATTTGCTGCAGCAAAAACTGGATCACCTTCATTCCCACCGTAACGCGTCCCTTTCACATTACTCGCTAAATTAAAGGTTTGAATGATTGGACCATTCGATGGTTTAACCCAACGTAGACTTGAAGCCAAAGTTGTTGATGGATTAACTGGGACAGCAGGAACAACGGGTCTCGGTATAACAGGTTGTGTTTTTGGCACAACTGGCTGCTGAGTTGGCAAATTAATACTTTGACGTTGAATAGGTGCCGTTTGTGTCATGGCTTGTGTAGAGGTTGTACGCTGCGCCACAGAACCTTTTAAACGTAAAGACTGATTGACATAAATTCGATAAGGCGGTGCAATTCCATTCAGTGCAGCAACATCCAAATAGTTCAGACCATAACGGTTTGAGATTGCACTTAGTGTATCACCCGAGCGTACGGTATAATAATTCGGTGCTTGCACATAACGTGTTCCACTATTTACTTGCGGTTTAGATGCACAACCTGTCATAACTGCCACTGTAGCAACCGCCATAGACAAAACGATTGTTTTAATCATCTTCTGTGATAGAAAAACCGAGACATGGTTTAAGTGCATCTTCGCCCTCATCGAAAAAACCTTATTTACTTTGCGCCTAAGAGTATCAAAAAAGTGAGAAAAAACGAGTTCTCACTTTCTATATTCACAAACTTATAACATTCATAGGGCTAACCATTTACATGAGCATGTAAATTTTCAAGTACCGCATAGTTGGTTGCGTCCATCTGGATCGGTGTAATACTGACATAGCCATTTGAAACAGCAAAAAAATCGGACTGGATTTCACTCGATCCTGCTTGTGGGTCAGTAATTGCCTCTCCAGCTAAACCAATCCAATACACTTGACGTCCACGTGGGTCGACATGACTACTAATCGGCTTTGATTGTGCACGGCGACCCTGATAGGTGACCTGCGCCCCTTTGATCTGTTCAATATCCGGAATATTAATATTGAAGATGTGACGTGGTGGCAGCGCGGGCAGACCTTTAGCAATAAAGTCATGGACCCATTTTGCCGCTACTGCATAATGCTGTGGATGTTCATAAGCACGAACATTGGATCCCGCCAGCGACACGGCAATTGCTGGATGTTTCATTAAACGCCCTTCAAAAGCCGCACCGACCGTACCTGAATATAGAACATCATCGCCCAGATTTGCCCCGCTGTTGATGCCACTGACCACCAGATCGAATTCAAAATCAAAAAGACCGTTCATTGATAAATAAACACAGTCCGCAGGTGTTCCATTAACTGCCCAGACATCTTCAGAAATCTGGATAGGACGTAAGGGACGGTCTAAGGTCAAAGCACTCGAGTAACCGCTTCGCTCACTTTCAGGAGCGACCACAACCACTCGGCCTAATGGCTTTAACGCTTGCGCTAAAGCCTGTAATCCTGGTGCAAATACACCATCATCATTCGCGATCAAAATATTCACTAAAATCAAATCTCTTCAATGTTACTAGGCAGTTTTTTCAATTGAATTATTCCTTGAATTATATATATTTATGGCTTCATAGTATTAGAAATTTATACAGCCATGAGACATTTATCTAATTTTATTCGAATTTTTGGGGTAAGTTTCACACTTTTAACAGCACCCGCTGTTTTTGCAGACGAAGCAGTTTCAGCAAAAGAAGCGGATGCATTAATTAAAGATGACATTGCCAATGCACAAGTCCTTATTGAAATGTGCCCTAATCTGATTGGCAAGAATGCTAAATTTGACCAGAACATCAAAAAAATGCTGGGGTCATATTTAAGTAATTACTCAGACAAATCTGCATCTTTAGACAGTCTACAAAAAGATGGAGAATTTAAAAGCCTACTTAAAGAAGCACGCGAAGCCGCCTCTGAAGTGGACAAGGCTGAACAAAAATCAGTATGTGAAGACGTACTCAATTTCGAAGGCTAAACTGTTTTCAAGATTTTGCTGTGGTTTTACACAGAACTGTTTAAAACCACACAAGCTGTATAACGCATCTAATAGCCCCTCAATCGCCCTGCACATTTTTTTCAAATTTAAGCAATATAAATTATTACCAAGCATCGGGTTCTCGAACCATATGAATAATATTGGCTGGGCTTGTAATCCACCCTCCTCGAAATCCTTCTGGCAACGGTTCAATTGCATCACAACGGATCACCCCTTGTGTATTTAAATATTGAGCAGCCTCAGGAAAATTATCCGTAAACAATTCCAGCCAAAGCTCAGCTTGACTCATTTCTGGCGCTGGCGCTAGCCACAATTTGACTGGACCAAGTTCAAAGCCAATATCAGGTGCTTTTTCTGTAATTTGTTTAAGCCCAATTACGTCACGATAAAATATAACCGTGGCTTCAAATTGGTGTGGTGGAAGTTTAAGGGCGATATCAACACCACCAGTGAATTTTGCCTTCATTTTCCAGCTCCTTTTCCATGTAATTTTTTATTTTCTCGTACTTTTATTTACCCTGCTCATTTTTGCTACTGCTCAAGCGACTTTAAGCATACCACTAGCCACACTCGGACCAATCACTTTAGCTTATTTTTTAAGCATGTTATGTACAAACAAGGATGTCAAGCCAAAGGGGTATCTCTCCTTATCACACTAACCAAATTTTATATTTTGAAGATTGAAAGCCACACTTTCTCTACGCTTCCTACAGCAAACATACATTTTTTAACATGCTTTTATGCTATAAGTTATTCAAATTCTTTAAGTCTTGTTTTGAGTTTGATTTCTTATGAAGAAAAATGTTTTTAAAACACTAGGTTTATCATTGCTCATCGCTTCGAGCGCTTTAGCTCCTACAGCCTTTGCAGCAGATAAAAAAGCCGCTGAAGCAGAAAAGATTGAAGTAACACCTACCTCTGATAGTGTGACCAAGCAAGAACTTGCGGCAATCTATGTCCTATCTGAAATTTGCCCAAGTTTAATTGGCAAAGATTTAAAATTTAATAAAGCCTATGACAATTTAGTCAAAGCCTATTTAAATAACGATGCTAAAGCTGTCGAAACCCTAAACAAGCGTGTGAAAGGCAAAGATTTCCAAGAAGCCTTAAAAGAAGCGCGTGCTGATGCCAAAGCTGCTTCTGACAATGACAACCGTCAAATTTGCGATGATGTTCGTAATTATTATTCGAAATAATCCGACCAATTAAGCGTCAGGTTACAATACTGTATGAAAAAGCCGATTTCTCCCGTAGAAGTCGGCTTTGCTTTGTCCTAAAATGCTAGGCTCGTCTGCTTCATACAAGATATTGGAACCACCTAGAATGACTCACAAAAGCGCTCTTGCTGCATTACTCCTTTTGCCAAGCTTTTCATATGCAGCAACTGTCCTATCCGCTCCACCAGAATTAAATAATAAATCCTATGTACTTATGGATTACGAGACCGGACAGATTCTCGCTGCAAAAAATGAAAATGAAAAACTTGCACCTGCTTCAATGACAAAAATGATGACAAGCTACATCATTGAGCAGAAGCTTTTAAAAGGTGAATTGACTGAAAACGAACAAGTCCGCATGAACGAATCTGCGTGGTGTCGTGGCAGCAGTTCTGAATCATGTATGTATGTTCCATTAAATGGCACAGCGACAGTTTTGGAAATGCTACGTGGTATCATTATCCAATCAGGCAATGATGCATCAAAAGCAATGGCAGAACACGTTGCGGGCAACGAAGGCACTTTTGCTCACATGATGAATCAAGAAGCAAAACGTGTGGGTATGGTAAATACACATTTTATCAACTCAACAGGTATGCCAGCTGAAGGTCATTATTCAACTGCAAAAGATATGGCAATTCTTGCCCAGCACATCATTAAAGACAGCTCGAAGTACTACCCAATCTATTCTGAAAAAGAATTTACCTTTAACGGGATTAAACAAGGTAACCGTAATGCCCTGCTTTATACCGATCCAAGTGTTGATGGCTTAAAAACAGGTCATACCAATGAAGCTGGTTTCTGCTTAACCACCTCAAGTAAACGTGGTCCAATGCGTTTAATCTCGGTGATCTTTGGTACACCAAGCATGAATGAACGTGCCAGCCAAACCCGTACTTTATTGGCTTGGGGCTTTGCCAACTTTGAAACGGCAAACGTTCAACCTGCCAACCAAGTACTTGCTAAAGCAAAAGTATGGTTTGGTAAACAAGATGAAGTTCAAATTGGCTTAGCTGAAAACTTCAACGTCACTATGCCTAAAGGCCAAGCTGACAAAATCAAGACTCAGCTTGTAGTTCAACCGAAACTCAATGCACCTTTAGCCAAAGGTCAAGTGGTTGGTAAATTAGTCGCAAGCCTTGATGGTAAAGTGATTGCTGAAAAACCACTTGTGGCATTAAAACCTGTTGAAGAAGCTGGTTTCTTTGCACGTATCTTTGATCATATCAAAATGTTTTTCAGTAACTTATTTTAATTTTAAACTAAGTTAATTCAGCATTCATGCCCTTGGGTATGAATGCTTTTTTATTTTATAATGGCTTTAAATTTTCGATTGAAAGCAACTATGCCAAATAACATTCGCCCTTATCTAGACCAAAAACCTGATGTTGATCCAAGCTGCTACGTCGATGGCATGTCAGTGGTCATTGGTGATGTCAAATTAGCAGAGAATGTTTCAGTTTGGCCTTTTGCGGTGATTCGTGGTGATGTGAATTCAATTCAAATTGGTAAAAACAGCAATGTACAAGATCATTGTATGTTGCATGTCAGCCATAAAAATCAATCTAAACCGAATGGCTCTCCACTGGTGATTGGTGAAGATGTGACAGTTGGGCATCATGTGACTTTACATGGCTGTAGCATTGGCAATCGTGTCTTAATCGGGATTAATACCGTGGTATTAGATGATGTGATAATTGAAGATGATGTGATGATTGGCGCAGGCAGTCTGGTTCCTCCACGCAAAGTGTTAAAAAGTGGTTATCTCTATGTCGGTAGTCCAGTTCAGCAAGTTCGCGCATTGACCGAAAAAGAAATGGAATTTTTACCTTACTCAGCACGTCATTATGTGAAAGTGAAGGATAATTATCTCAATCAAGAGCATTAATTTGAAAATCAGCATTTAATACTCTATTAAATGCTGATCAAATATAAATAA
>NZ_BBTF01000068.1:0-16225 GCF_000876115.1 Acinetobacter sp. NBRC 110496 | reverse complement strand
AGGAACAATCTCACCTTGTTTAAAGTATTGTCGTGAATCTGGTTGTGCTGGTGTTTGCCAATAACCAGTTTGTGGACACAACTCTCCACCTTTAATTTTAAATTTTTCTTCTTCCAATGATAAGTTGCTAACCTTATTGACTCGTTTCCCTTCAGGCCAACTACTCTCTTTATCGAAACGGGCAATCCATTTCGGAGAGCTTTCTATATCAAATCTTGGATTAGGATCATCATCCCATGCATCTAACGTAGTTAACTTCAAGTTATCACAACGTATAGGTTTAATCAGGTCATTTGCCCTCACCAATAAATCCGGGATACCATCTTCAATAGGATAAAGTGATAGCTCTCCAAGTTGAATCCAAAGACTGAATTTTTCAGGGTTGGCTGCATCTGGTAATTTGATGATTTTTATTCGTAAATCTTTAAGTTTTAATCGAATTTCTTCTTCATTTAATCCTAACTTTTCTATCCAGTATGGTGATAATAAAAAACTCCACGTTGGAGTTCGCAAACCAGCCCCTAAGACAGGTAGATATTCAAAACCATCTTCATCATAATGAGAATGGAATGCCATTGCTGCGGGGTGATCAATATCTAATCCGTAAAAATAATCTGCAAATACTCTTTCTGCTGTCTCAAACTCAGGAGAAATTGAAGATAGCTGTGTGCTATTACCAATTTCATATCCACTGTATGATTGAATCGGATTTAACTCTTTCAAAGATTTCTCAACAAATTTATTCCACTTACTTTTATTATTTTTATACCACTTTTCACTAAATGTAAGCTTCAAATAAGAATAAGCATTAGTTTGAGACAGCATACCAGAATATGCCCATTGTGCACTTTGCTGATTCGAGTCAGCACTTGAAGCACCTATGAAATAAAATAAATCTGATTTTACACTATTAGTTATGTCAAGAATAATATCTTCTTTGCTTAATTTATTTTTGCTTAATTTTTTCCAAATGCTATTTTTATTTGTATAAATTAGGCTTAGTGGCTTATCAATTATCTGTGTCTCAAAATCACAACAAATAGATAAAATTTTATCCGCAATTGAAAGTATTTCTTCATCATTATTTAGAATATAAAAGGTTATAAATGGGCAAATACCAAACTCTTCTTGTTCATAGCCATACATATAGTCACTATCTAGACTAAACTCATCTAAAAAATTTTTAATTTCATCTTCAGATAAAAATATCTCTGCTGTACTCATTTTTTCCTCACGCCTCCTTTAGCTTTACTTTGTGCTTGATTCTTTTCTTCAGGTATTACGGCATCTTCTGGAAAACGAAATAATGACAACTTAAAACCCTCATTAGTTGTAACTTTGCTAGAAAATTTGGCTTTCGCACATTGTAATTTCAACGCATTATACGCTTGAAATTGACTATCCTTTATTACATCATTTTGAAATTTAATTTCAACTAATGCAAAAATATTAGTCAGAGTTAAAGGCTCACCACGATATTCTGGAATGATAATATCAGCGCCGATTACCCCTTTCCCTTTATATGGCATTGGCCAAAATGGATTGATATCAGAACCAGCTCTTTTGATTCGTGTTGTACCTTCTAATAAGGGGGCAAGATACTTCTTCGTTTTTACATCATAACCAAAACAAACTTCTGATTTTAATGGACTCTTCCATTTGACAAGTTCATCCATGAATTCAAACATAAAGTTCACAGCAAGCTGCTTTAACCTCACGATGATATATTCATCTACATTTGCTCCTGCAAGCTCTTCGGCTGTCATCTTCAAAAGTTTTGCAACAATATCAACTTTGCTTTTAGGTACAACGTCTTTTAATTTTTTACCTTTTTGCTTTCTTAATTGAATCATAGGCAACTGTTCAGCTTTTTCACAAACCTGACTAATGATTGATCTAAATGGGATCTTTTGTTTAATTGCAGCAGTAATGACATTACTTTTTGTCTGGGGTCTCCCATATGCAGCTTTAGTATCGTTGCTTTGCTTATCTCCAGTAGTTAATGTCGTTAGTAAAACCTTTTCTTTTTCCTTATCGATTTTATCTGAAATCTCTTGACCAAGATTTTTCATGATTTTTTTAATTTCTTCTTTAGCCTTTTTAATGTTGTCCTGATAGTTTTTCACCTCACCATAAGCATTAGAAGCTGTACGGTATATTTCATATGCTGTTATTGCATAACCTGCCAATTCAACAACGACGATAATAGCTGGAAGCATCGTTACGCTCCATCCAACTCAGATTCTAGTCTTTTTGATTTTTCTTCTAATTTCGCTTCCCAATTTTCAATCAATCGTTCACTTTCTCTCATCACTGATTTATATCCAATAATTCTTTCTTTCGTTTCAGTAACAACCTGTTCTGTAAATCCGTACTCATCTGTAATACCTTCTTTCATTAAATTATTATGATTGTCAGAAATAAAGTATTTATATCCTTTAAAATTTCGACCATCTGCTTTAAAGAGTTGATATTGTGCTGAGTAAGGAGATTGAGCAAATTCTAGTTTAGGTAATTGAGGTAAATTACTAGAAACCTTCGCCCCACCCATAAACAAATGCTGCCCCGCCTTCACCTCAAACTTGCCACCTGTGGTCGGAAAAATTCCTGAACCATTCAGCTTCAATTGAGAGTCTTTACCAGTTATCACAATCTCTTTCGCACTGATAATTTCAATCCGGTCTTCAGTCGAAATAATTTGAATCCCTTGCTTGGCAAGCAAGTCTATCCCATCTGATTGGGCATGCAATTCAAACTTGCCTTTGGCAGCCACTTGCTTGATGCCATTCTGAGCAGCAAAAAGACTGATTCTGTTTTGAGCATGGCCAATCAGATTCTTCTGAGTACTTAAATTAATACTATCGCCTGCAATCTGATTGATTTGCCCATCTGCGGAAATATGAATGTCTTCATTGCTACTTAAACCAATGCCTGCAGGCGAATGAAGTAACAACAACGCTTTATTAAATTTGGCAATCTTTGCCTCAATCTGTTCCGCAAATTGTTTTAATTGCTCAACTGATTCAATTTCATCGGTCTGTTGATTCTTGGCGACTTCACTTAAAGCCTTGGCATTGTTCTGATTGCCTTCTAGCTGTTGCTTGGCAGGTTCTGCATCGAGATGTTCACCTTGCGCCTGATCCTGCTTTTGAGTACTGAGCAATAAACCTTGCCCTGCACGCACGGCCCCCCATTGATCAGTCCTAAGTTCAAAACCTTCTCCACGGTCTTCACTTTCAGCTTTATCTTTTGGATGGCTGAGTTTACCGAGATTGAGTTGGCTAGCAGCATGACTGCTTTGTAGTTGAGCGCTGATCTGCCCCGTAGTGTCATCAAAGCGTAACTGGTTAAAGCCTTCCCCTTGATATTCTTTGGATTTGATCCCTGCCAGTTTCTTGGTATCAGGCAACTTACCTGCATGGTCAAACTTAGTCGGACTACGCTGTGCTTCATGAATCCGCCCAACCACATAAGGACGGTCAATATCGCCATCAAAGAAATCAATCACCACGATTTCACCAATCCTAGGCAAGAATCGTGCGCCGTAGCCCTCACCTGCCCACGGCGTTAATACATCGACCCAAGCGGAGTCAGTATCATTGTCATTAGCACCTGCACCACCATCATGACTGTGGTCATCTGCTCGGGTAAACAGGAAGCGAACTTTAATCCGCCCCCATTCATCCACATAAATTTCGTCACCGCTTGGCCCCACCACTTTGGCACGTTGTGGATGTGTCGCAGGTCGATGTTGTAACGGGTTATATTCAGGCACCAGACCAATATTGCGTCGTTGCAATATCAATTGATTAGCTTGGCGTTCATCCGAAGCCACATGCTGAAAACGGCTGCTTTGCCAATTGCTTTGTTGAAGTAACGCTGCGACTTGATCCGTTAAATCTTTAGGCAGGTTGTTTTGGTTATAGAACGTTTTTGAACTGATCAGAAACTCTTTGTCTGCACCATCATGCTGATCAATTTCAGGATGTTCATTCAGTTCAAACCAATAACCCACTGGGGTATCGCGAACGGTCGATGTCGCAACAAACTGCTTGGCCTGTGAGTCATAATATTGGCTCAGGTTCTGATTCAGTTTTTCAATTTGAGCATTACCCGCTTTGGTCGCGCCATCTTCGCCTTTTAAATCCTGAATCCAGGCAGGTGAAAAATGCCACGCCTGTTCTAAAGCAAGCTGTTGGTTATCATGTTGATCGCTCTGATAATGTTTACTCTGAACACTGCCAGCCCCTTCTTCTTGTTCTAAAGCATCCGCTTGCCAACGCTGTACATGTACTGCGCTTGGTTGCAGGGAACGCTGTGCCACAAATGCCGTGATGCTATCTTGTGTTTCAGTCGCACTACTGCGATGAAAGCGAATATTACGGCGCTCTAGGGCCTGATATTGATTATTGTCATCAATGAGTCTGAGTTTCTGCGGCTGAATCTGTTCACTTGAACTGGATACTTTCAGCTGTGCTTCATCAATTAAAGTGCTAATGCCTTCCGAAGCCAAAAGCCTTTGAATAAAGTCAAAATCCCGTTCATTATGTTGCATGATGAACGGCCTGACATCGTAGTCCCGAGTAAGTCCACTTTTATCGAGAGTCAGACTGGAAGCAAATAAGGGACTCCGTTGCTGCCATTCAGAAAAAATGGTCTGCACAACGTCCACAACAGATTTCGCCATAAAAACACGGCTGTTACGACGGTGCTTCCATAATGCAGTTGGATCTTGTACGCCTAAACGATAAATGGTCAGCGAACCATCACTGGCGCCAATATCGGCTTGGGTAATAATCCCAGAGATACGTGTCAGTTCTGCCTTATCGGTCACGATATCAATGGCCACCTGACTGCCAATAAAGCTTTTTAAAGGAATGACCGCATTGGTCGAAAGACAGAGTAATTGTAGGTCTAGGCCATGATTGAGCTGATGCAGACCATCAATACGTTGTAAGAAAACTTGGTTATTTAAAGATGTGTTGGAAAACTGGGCGTGAATCGCACGTTTTTGTGCTGTCAGGCCCAAACTTTCTAGAGCTTGAAAGATATTATTCGCCATCTTTTTATATATTATCTACTTAAATTTAGCGCATTTTACTCAAAATATCGTGTTACTGTCCATACAGAACCGTCTTTTTATGACAATTTACGTCACATTTCTTATCGGATTTATTTCATCTAATCCTATTAAATCCAGTGATGTATTTAAGTGCTATCCAATTTAGACCAATAATCAATCTCGTTCCCGCTCTAAAATGCGAGGACCCGAACCCTCTTCTGCCAGAATATCTTCGGGATTACGTAAACGGCATTGCTCCAGAGACAAACAACCACAGCCAATACACCAGTCCATTTCATCTCTTAAACGAGTCAGCTTTTGGATTCGCTCATCCAAGTCCTTACGCCAACAGGTCGATAATTCGGCCCACTGCTCAGCCGTTAACTTGCTGCCTATCGGGTAGACACTCAACGCTTTTTTAATCTCCTCCAATGAAATGCCAACTTTTTGCGCGACTTTAATAATTCCGATATAGCGCAGCACAGTCAAAGGAAAACGACGTTGATTGCCATTGGTGCGAATACTTTTAATCAGTCCTTTGGACTCATAAAAATGTAAGGTGGAAACGGCGACACCACTTCGTTTTGCCACTTCTCCGACGGTCAGCATTCGATTGATATCAATTTTTCGTTCGAGTGTCATGATTGAATATGTCAAGATTACTTTAGATTTTATAGTTCAGGGCAAACTGAGTTGTCAATTTTATCCCGAATATCATGCTGTAAAAATAAGGCATGATCTTCATATTTCAAATAAAAACAAAAAAATAAACTTTGTTCAAGCTGGTTTTGGGCATGTCTTATTGCGCGCTTTAATTTTTCAATACACTCTATTAGCCCCATTATTATTTGGGTTTTATGCGGTTTGGCACTGCATTACCAAATGCAATTAAACAATTCATTCTTAATGTTGTTCAGCAGTCCATCTGAATCTACTCAGCAAATACGCCTATGCCATACTTCATTAAATCAAGTTTCGAAAGCCAATGGTTATGCGCATGAGTCGGTATTGTATGGCACTGTTAATTTATCGCTTATGGCTTAGCAAAATGCTTGATAACGATGCAGGATTTCAGACAATACAGGCAAAGATCACGCTGTATTTTGCACTTGAACATATTTTGGTGATTGGTGGTTTAATCGGTATTGCGATTAGCAGCCATTTTCCTCAAAACAGAATTGAGAGCAGCAACAAGTGAAGTCAGGTCGATAAAGCTCAACCTGACTGAATGACTAGTTTAGCGCAGCATGTATCAAGCCTTTTAATTGCTCAATTTCAGCCCCTGTTGCACTTTGCAAAGGCGGTCTTGGCGAACCAACCGAGAAGCCCAATAGATTGAGTCCCGATTTCACTGTTTTCGGTAAGCCCCCTTTGACAATGAAACTCAGCACAGGTAATTGCTGATAAAATATCGCTTGCGCTTTGGACAGATCAGCTTGTTGAATCGCTTGATACAATTGCTTTGGCAAATCACCGAGTAAATTCGGAGCAGCAGTACACCAACCGGCTGCCCCAGCACAAAAGGCTTCTAGCGCCAATGGATTAGAACCATTATAAAATGGCAACTTTCCTTGGCTCAAGGCATGAAATTTATGCATGCGCTGAATATCACCAGTGCTGTCTTTGACCATGCAAATATTGTCGATCTCATTAAACATTTTTACGATCAACTCAGGTGACATATCAATCCCACTGGTGGCTGGATTGTTATAGACCATAATCGGCAACTTCACTGACTCAGCAATCTGTTGATAATAATCATAAATTTCCTGATCGGTGAGTTTCCAGTAGACACTGGGATCACCATAATCACATCTGCGCCCAATTCTTCCGCTTTCTTGGCTTTTTGAATCGCCATCGCAGTGGTCAGTTCAGAAATTCCAACAATCACCGGAACACGCTGATTCACCACCTCAATGGTGGTTTGTGCCACCTGCTGCCATTCTTGCCAAGACAAATAAGCACTTTCTCCTGCACTACCTAAAGGTGCAATTGCATCACAGTGTGATTCAAGCAATGCATTTAAACTGATCGTTAAGGCCTCAAGATCAAGTTGTTGCCCGCCCGCTTTAAATGGCGTGACGGGATAAGCAATAATGCCTTCAATTTTCATGTGCTTTACTCCTCGATACAATCTTGATGGTTTTTCAACGCCTTACGTGCGTAGTAGGCAAAATTGACTTTGTTGCGCTTATCGGTAGACAACCAGTCATGGGCTTCTTTTGCCAGTTCATGTGGAATCGGCTGGATTTGACCTGCTGACATCGCTAATAGTTGCAAACGTGCAGCACGTTCAATCAGCAGGGCTAAATTACAGGCTTCTTCAATGCTCTTGCCGGCCACCAGTTGACCATGATGAGACAACAATACTGCTCGATTTTTTCCCAAAGCCTCTGAAATAAAAATGCCTTCTTCATTGCCGACAGGCACCCCCGGCCATTCACCGACAAAAGAGCAATCTTCATATAGAGCACAGGTATCCATTTGCGAAATGGTCAGTGGCACACGTAGCATCGATAAGGCTGCAATATGAGTAGGATGAGTATGGATAATGCAATTCACTTCTGGATGCTGCTGATAAATCCAAGTATGAAAACGGTTGGCTGGGTTGGCCATGCCTTGCTGATCTAAAGGTTTGAGGTCTTGATCGACCACCAATAAATTGGCTGCGGTAATTTCGTCAAAGCCCAGACCAAAACGTTGTGTAATAAAGGTATTTTCTTGTTCGGCACGACAGGTAATTTGCCCCGCCAAGCCTGCATCATGGCCATGATCAAATAAAATACGACAAGTTAAAGCCAACTTCTGTCGGTCACTATAATTGATCTCTTGGATCATATTCATATTCTGCTGTGCAGTTTGCATCAATTGCTGTTTGCTGAGTAATGCGGTTTGCATAACACCACCTCGCTACGGTTGATTTGTGGATGGGACAGATGCAGAATACGAAGTCAGTGGATGAGTTAAAATATCCAGTTTTTAAAACTTATATGGTCCAGATCAGCATGCAGCAGCCATGGAAGATTCGTCTTCATCTTGAAGATCGAGAAGAAAAAACCATCTTTCTCAAGTTGGCCAATCAGATTATTGAAGAGATTCTGTCTGGACGGCTCAGCTCAGGTTCACGTCTGTCTGGCTCACGCTCGCTGGCGGATGAATTAAAGATTAATCGTAAAACCGTACAGTCGGTTTATGAAGATTTAGAAGCACAAGGCTGGTTGATCTCCAAGCCAAGACAAGGCACCTTTGTGGCAGAGAATTTGCCTGAGTTAAAACATAAAAAGAGCAATGCTGCACTAGCACTCAATCCGTCACCGAGTACAACTCGCCCAACAGCAGTTAAAAATGATGGCATTCCAGATACGCGTTTGATCCCTTATGAATTATTTTCACGAGCCTATCGACATGCCTTAATTCGAGTGACCCGTTCTCAAATCATGGGCTATGGCGACCCACAAGGCAGTATTGAGTTACGTCAGGCATTGCAGCAAATGCTGTCGATGGAACGCTTTATTAAAACCACAATCGACAATATTGGTGTGGTTCGCGGCAGCCAAATGGGGATTTTTTTAGCGGCTCGTGTCTTGGCCAAATACCCCTCACCACGCAAGGTGATTGTGGTGGAACAATGGTCTTATCCACCGGCGATTGAAACTTTTTTATCGCATCATTATCACATCGTTCGGGGTCGACTGGATCAGTACGGTCTTGATATTGAACATCTTGAACAACTACTAGAAAAACATGCTGTGGCTGCAATCTATACCACCCCGCATCATCAATATCCTACCACTGTGACCATGGCGATGGATCGGCGCCTAAAATTATTAGAACTATCGAAAAGCTTTGATTTTTATATTATTGAAGATGACTACGATCACGAATTTCATTATGACAGCCGTCCGATTCCACCGCTGATCAGTTTGCCACATTCAGAAAAAGTCATTCATATTGGTTCGCTGTCCAAAGTGTTTGCGCCGAGTTTAAGGATTGGCTATGTGGTCGCCAATCGAGACATCATCCACGCCATGAATCAGGAGATTCTGTTGATTGATAAACAAGGCAATATCATCACCGAACTGGCGATGGCAGAACTGATGCAACAGGGAGAAATCAAACGGCATATCCGCAAGATGCGCAAGATTTATCAACAACGGCGTGATTTTGCAGTGAATCGCTTCCAAGCGGTATTTAACGATCAAGTAGACATTAACCCTCCCTTGGGAGGCATGGCGCTATGGGTCAAATTCAAATTCCCCTATCGCGCTGAATATAATGAGCTTCTGAATCAGTTGCATATTGATGCTGAAGCACATTTTGCAGCTGAAAGCCAAGCATCAAATCAGCATTTTCATATCCGTTTTGGCTATGCCGCCATCAATGAAACTGAAATTTCAAACATCATCAACCTGCTCTATACTGCATTTCAGCCCAAAGCTTGAATAAACGTGATTTTATAATCCTAAGCGTAACTCCTGACTCCATGTCGATTTGGGTTGTTGATACAGATGCCAACAGGTCTGTTGTAGCGATTGCATCAATGCATAGTTAGTACTTTGCCAATGTGCCAGCGCACAATAGACCACGTGAATTCCCTTAGGATGGAACTCTCGTGCCAAGGATTGTGCCAAAGCTCGAATACTGGCAGAGAGGCTTTGGCTGAATAAATCCTGCTCCGATTGAACGGGCTGCTGAGTCCCTAAAAAAATCAAGCTGCCTTGTTGTTTGGACAACATCTGTCGAATCACAGCTTGGGCAATACTCACCGCGGTTAAGCCTGTATTTTGCCAATAGTTCTCAAGCTGTTCAGCAGACAAAGGATGACTATGTTCAGGCAGTACAAAGTCAGGCTGAAAAATGCATAAATCGATAAAATGCCCTGCTTTCTGAATCTGCTGTATAACACTTTTTAGCGCAGCAGCATCAAGCAGATTTAGTCGAACACGGATCAGCCTCTGTGCTTGAACCTCAAGCTGTGGCTGTGTTTGGGTCACATCATGTTGAAGTTGATAAACAGGTATTTCAGGGCTAAAAAGCGGGCTCAACGCTTGTACATCATTACCCACGATCACCGCACAGCCCTGCATTTTTTGTTGGGCTTTCAACCAGTGTGGTAGCAACTTGCTCATCTTAGAATTTCTCCTGATAAGGACGTAGATCCAACTCATGCGTCCATAAATCAACATTTTGCTGATAGAGCATCCAATAATTTTCAGCAATTGCCTCAATATTTAAACCACCTGTACCGCGGGTTAATCGCGCCAGCCGCCCCAAGCCCCATAAGGCTTTATTGACACGATCTCCATCGACCATACCATCGACCACCACATGTGCCACATGGATATTTTGCGGGCGATACAACGCTGCCAAATTTAAGGCATAGCTTCTCAGCGCAGACTTACCCATGGTAAATGCTGCAAAAAACGGTTTCCCACGCAATGAGGCACTGGCACCAGTAAAAATCAAGGTGCCCTGCTGCTGTTTTTGAAAAATGGGAAGACTACGCTGCGCCACCAACACTGCGGATAAAAAGGTGGAACGCCACATTTGGCTAAAAAACTTCAGACTGCTTTGCAAAAAGATCGAAGGAATATTACCACCCACATTATGTATCACCGCGGCCAATGCTTCTGGCTGACTGTTCAAATGATCAAATAAGGTCCGCACCTGCTGCTCATTTTCAGCATCCAGTGCATAAGCAATAGCCTGCCCACCTTGCCGATTGATTGTTGCGGCGACCTTTTCAACTTTATTAAGCGTTCGCCCCACCACATAGACTTTGAATTTTTCTTGAGCAAAACGGCGACAGACTGCTGCACCAATGCCTTGCTCGGCCCCTACGCCAACCACCGCAACAATCGAGGTTGGCTGCGTTATCTCTTGCTTCGAGCGATTCATAATTGTTGTATCCAATGCTGAATATGCGGATAACTGTTAATTTTTGGTCCCCAGCTTTTACTGGTGCGTATCACTTCTAACAGCTGAGAACCGACTGCAATATCGGCAATGGTTTTGCTCTCACCGACGAGCCAGCCAGTTTGGCCCAATACCAACTCGATGCGCTCTAAATGCCGAGTAAATTCTGCCTCGATATCGGCCTTCGCCATTCGTCCTGTGCCTTGCATCTTCACTTGCAGATTCAACGCAGCTTTGAGCAACGGTTTCATCAGTACAACCTCATGCTTGGGACGACCTTCCGCACTAATCGCGACCGCATGATTCAGGGCATCGGCATCACTGACCCGAAAATACACTTCATAGAAATATAACAATTCGTCCGACCAGTCTTCCCACAATTCAACATAAGCTTTTTGTAGTGGCTCCACAGGATATAACCGTGGCAAATCTGGATATGCTTCATCCAGATAACGGGCAATGCGGGTACTGTCCTGAATCCGTTGTCCGTTGATATCCAGCACAGGGACTTTACCGACTTTGCTGAGTCCTGGGACTTTGGCCCCCAATACGCCGTTATAATTCACGGTTTCAAATGCAATGCCTTTAAACTGCAACATCCGCGCAACTTTCTTGCAGAACGGTGAAATTTCCCATTGATGTAAGACCACTGTACTCATTGTTATTTATCCATTTTTTATTGAATTCTCTCGGTGATAAGCGAGCAGCTTAATACTCACTCAACTTATCTTACAGATATTTGTGACTTTAGCGATGCATTCATGCAGATGATTTTCTCTACAATTTATTAATGCATAAAAGTCGACTGCTCAGCAGACAGACCAATTTTGATTTTGGTTTTTGCCACGATGTCAGATTCATCGGTATCATTGGGATGGAAGTCACGACGATAATAAGAGAAAAATTGTGGTACCAGTTTTCGATAAGCCTGCATGGTGAAACCTGCAAATTTAGCCCACGATTTTAAATTCAGTAATTGCTTATCTCTGGACATCAACACCACTTGGTAGGCACTCGAGAAGCTTGTGATGAGTAGCAAGCTCAAACTAAAAATCGCTATGCGTGGGATATAAGCATCCAAACCTTTGCCATAAAGATATTCATACATGTCATAGGCAACCGCTTTGTGTTCGGTTTCTTCTACGCTATGCCACAACCATAAATTGCGAATGGTGGTATCGGTCATTAATTCATTAACGTTCTTCATCATCTCCACCACCAGTACTGCGGTGTAATGCTCCAATCCCACTGTGACCAATAAATTCCACTTTTTCGAAAAAGTACGTTCAATGGCTTTGAGGATGATACCTGTTACTTTTTCCAGTGACTCAGGGTCTAGCCCGTATTGTTGTGCACTGATATGAAAAGCATGGTGTTCTTTGGAATGCATGGCTTCCTGACCAATAAATGCGCCAATATCACGATCCAGTTGTGGGTTGCTTTTGACTTGGTCCCGTAAAGCTCTGACTGAACGAACAAAGTAAGACTCTCCTTCTGGAAATAAGGTGGAAAGACCTGTGAAATAATGGGTAAAGCTTGGTTCATTATTACACCAGTATTTGGGTATACTCTGAAATTCATAATTCATTCGGCGGACTGGAAATGATGCAGATATCTTTTGCTTTGATTTTTCTTTTAACGCTGACGCAGACATAACTCACCTCAAGAATAGATCTCAAAACAATAAGTTCCAAAAAAGAACTAATTTGAAAAATATAGCTGGCATGGTAAGTTGTCAATAAAGCGGATATCTTAATGATTCAAGTTGTCCTAAAATGACAGCCTGCTTCCTGTAAAGACATATAGATGGTATTGCGATGAAATGGCATGAACTCGGTGAAATGAATTGTCCAATTGCACGGACTTTGTCAATTTTTGGCGACCGTTGGACTCTGCTGATTATTCGTAATGCTTTTATGAAAACCCGTCGTTTTGATGATTTTCAAAAGCAACTCGGGATCACCCGTCATTTGCTGACCGAGCGAATTAACCGTTTGGTGCAACACAAGATTTTTGAAAAGGTATTGTATCATGAAGCACCAAAGCGTTATGAATATAAGCTGACGGAAAAAGGTTTAGCGCTGTACCCGATTATTGTCACCATGAGTACATGGGGCAATATCTGGCAGAATGAAAATAAGCAATTTCCTGAGTTACGTTATCTGCATAAAAACTGTGGGCATTTGACCAGCCCAAGCCTGACCTGTGATTGCTGCAAGCAGCCTCTTGATGCGAGACAGATGTCACCTGTTTATGTATCGGGTGAGGATGGGGAATAACGTCCCCTTGCCTTATATGGAAACTCAGCTCAAATAAGCATTCAATTCAATATATAATTTTTTCATAACCCTTGATTAGCGATTGTCAAAAAGACACCAATTTAAAAAGTTCTAAATTTTTTATCCATTAAATTTTCTCGTAAATTACGATATTGTTTTGGAGTCTGATTGGCCCAGCGCTTGAATGCACGGGTAAAATGTGTGACATCGGAATAACCTAATTTTTCTGAAATATAAGAAATACTATATTCATGATGATTCAGCAGCTTTTTTGCATAACGCTCTCTGACTTGATCCATGAGAAACTGAAAAGTAGCTCCCTCTTTTGCCAATTGGCGTTGTAAAGTTCGTTCAGTCAAATGTAACTTATCTGCAACCTCTTTCATTTTGAAAAAACCTTCAACCTCGTCAAAAAGCAGTTCACGCACCAAAGCTGTTAACGGACGTTTCTCTCCACGTTTTGCCGCCAACTTATTTAAATCATGTTTGCATTGTTCTCGGGCCAATCTGGCTGCGAGTGGATCAGCCATAATCAATGGAAGTGCCAAATAACTTTCAGGAAAAATGAGGCGGTTGTTCTGCTGGTTAAAACTGATTTCGCAAGGTAATAATTCTTGGACTTGTGCTAAAAATACGGGTTCGGAATAATTCAGTTCAGCCTTAATTTCTAGTTTATTTCCTGTGATGGCATTCGACATTTGAGCAAAGCCAACCATCAGGAATGTCATTCCGACCATCCCCATCTTAAAGTTGGTCATCGGCTGGTCTAAATAAAGTGAGGCAAAACCATCTTCAATTTCTAGACGTGGTTTTAATGCGGGACAACGTAGGCCAATAAATTGTTCCATGACATTCAGTGCTTCCCCCAGATTGTGTGAAACCATTGCGGCCAGACCAACTGAACCATGACATGACACCGTCATTTGTAAGCCAAGATAGACCCCCAATGCAGGTTCATGCGTCAGTTCAACCGCTCGATTCAGCAATTGATTGAAAATATCAAAGTCTAAATACCAAAACGGCTGTGAAAGCTGTTCAACGCCAATGCCACTTCCTTCCAGTAATTTCTCGGCAGGAATATTTAATTTTTGTACCACATCAGCCATCAGGCTGACATAAGTTCCGGGTAAAGACGGATTCACTGTCGCTATCTCATCCATGTTTTATACAGAATGTCGTGAAATGGTCAAAACTGTCATTTCATGAACTATGACATATAGATGCGATTCGGCATAGTAGCAACAACAAAATTGTCGCATTTTTATCCAGCTTAATACCGGATAAACATTGAAGGAAGTTGATGAGATATGAAAGCTCTGGTTACAGGTGGTGCGGGTTTTATTGGTTCACATATCGTACGTACACTACTGAATGAAAATTATGAAGTTCGGGTCTTACATTTGCCTCAGGAAAAACTCACCAATCTTGAAGGTTTAGATGTTGAACTGCTTGCAGGGGATATTACTGATCCTACAAAAATGGATCAGGCCGTTGCAGGTTGCGATTTGGTTTTCCACACTGCTGCCATCTACGCCTTATGGCTTCCTCAACCTGAACTGATGCGCAAGGTCAATGTTGATGGCACGCGTATTGTTCTCAATGCTGCAAAAAAAGCTGGGATTAAACGGGTGGTCTATACCAGCACAGGTGCATGCTTTGCAGGACAGCCCAAAGGTATTCAGGCCACAGAACAAAGTCCTTTTGCTTTAGGCGCAACAGGTGACGGTTATGTGCTGACCAAATTTGAAGCACACCAAATTGCTTAACAGTTTGCAGCAGGCGGTCTAGATGTGGTGATCGTTTGTCCAACAGGCCCTATTGGTCCCCAGGATATCGCACCAACCCCGACAGGAAAATTGCTGCTGACGATTGCCCAGATGCCTGCCCTTGCTGTTCCAGCTGCGATCAACAATATGATTGATGTCCGAGATGTTGCCAAAGGCCATGTGCTGGCTGCACAAAAAGGCATAGCCGGTGAAACCTATATTCTGGGAAATAAAGATCTTGATGGTCTAAGCCTGGCAAAAACTGTTCATCATTTATTAGGCATCTGGCGACCTGTAATGACCATTCCCAATCTGGTTGAAGGTATTTCCTCCCAACTGGCAGGACATGCTGCGTTATGGATAACTGAACATATTACTCACCAAGCACCTCTAGTCACTCCAGCAGCCGCAAAAATTGGGCAATTAGGCACTTCTTTTAATTGTACCAAAGCGATAAAGGAATTGGGTTTACCACAAACTCCGGTCGAGATTGCGGTCCGAGATTCACTGCAATGGTTTGCAGCACATGGTTATATCCAGTCCCGCAGTCTGATCAAAAAAATTGAAGCAATTTCAATCTGAGTCAAATAGATAGGAGTCGAATGATGGCTAAGTTTATGGATCACCAGATTATTGCCCGTAAAGTCCATTTTGATTTTTCCCAAACTCCTCGGCATTGGGTTCCCAATGATGTATTGGCGACTCATGTACTGAACAGTATGCATGTGTTGTTACCTGCTGTTGAACATTGGTTTTGTCGCCTTGCCAATAAAACCTTACCTTATGTGCATGACAAAAATCTGAAAGCCGATATCCGTGGATTTATTGCTCAGGAAGCAGCCCATGCCAATGCACATAAGGGGGCTGAAATCTATTTCCAGACCCACGGTATAGATCCCACCCCTTTCAGACATTTTTTAGACTGGATGTTTAAAGATGGTTTTATGGGGGATACCCCGTTTGGAATTTATGGACCTTTTAAACGCTATTCCAAACAATGGCTGGCCTTTCGTATGGGCATCATTGCAAGCCTAGAGCATTATTTCTGTTTCTTTGGTACTTGGGTGCTCGATGCCGAAGGTCTGGAACGTGCGGACCCAGCGATGCTGGATATCGTCCGCTGGCACGGTGCTGAAGAGGTTGAACATCGTACCGTGGGTTACGATGCTTATCGTGCACTGGCTGGTGATCATCTCAAAGGC
>NZ_BBTF01000069.1:0-15822 GCF_000876115.1 Acinetobacter sp. NBRC 110496 | reverse complement strand
GAACACCCCCAACCTAACCGTTGGGGGTGTTTTTTATTGGCGAAAAATAATGATATATCCATTTGCTTTAATTAGATTTGACTAAAAATACTTCATACTCCGCCATCTCTTGCTTAAGATATAAACAAATGGTTGGATGCTTAATAGGGAATGTTATTATGGACTTTATTTTTGAACCTTTTGTTGGGTTAGGACAGCTAAAATTTGATATGTCAAAATCTGAAGTAGAATCTCAGTTGACAGCGATTTCAGGTATTAGAGATTGCGATTATCAAGATGGAAAACTTAGTGCATTTACGATTGATCCAATCGATATTGAGCGTTTAATTTTTTGTGGTGTAGATCTTTTAAAAATGGACAAGTTAGAGGTAGCTCTCTATCTGGCAAATCAGAGTACTGAGTACGGGCAAGCCCAAGGTGGATCACTTTACTTTATGGATTTGGGCTGTGCTATTTTACAGTTTGAAGCTCCTTATCGTGAGTTCTTATTTTTCGCTAGAAAGTACAATACTGGAGAGCCATTGAGAGAGATGTCACCCTATTTAATAGAGTCTTACTATGAGGCTAGTGCTGGGGAAGGCTAAGATTTAACTATCTTGGAATGAAACATAGATACACCACTAAATTTAAGTTTTAATTGTAGTTAGCACTAAAAACTGGATCATTCCTTATGAAACTCAACTCTTTCACTCCACTCCCTGAAGATGATGAAGAACTACATCTTCCTGAGCTGGTATATTGGGCTTCTCTTGGTGATGTGGAACAAGTTGAGCAACTACTGGCAGAGGGGATAGACCCAAACCAGACCGATGACGAAGGCTATAGTGCATTACAGGCCGCTGCTGAGAACGATCATTTGGCGGTGGTAAAGCTACTTGTGAGCAAGGGGGCGGATGTGACCTATAAAAGTGAATATAGCGCATTACAGCTTGCAGAAATGGCCGAGCATAGCGAAGTGGTTGCGTATCTTAAAAGTCTTTAAATCACGCATAAAAATGATAGATAAAAAGAAGCCCCATCATCCTGACGGGGCTTCTTCATATTCAGTTTATGTCGTTGATATCCTATTAACGACCACGTCCTGTGTCTGTTCTTATTCTCAATGAGACTTCCTGTCTCTCTATGATTTATATGATAGGTGAAAAGTTTGCATTGGGATATTCGCCAATTGCTGCGATTGTTGTAGGTTTTAGCGTACATTGATCTGAAAGGATATCTGGGGTTTAGGCTGTAAAGGGCATTTTGTTATCACAATTTCAGCTAAGTTTAGCAGTAAATCACATTTATATATCAACTTTGATTATATAGAATCCAAATTATTATCTATTTATGGAAAGATTGGCTATGGGCTGGGAAGGATGGTTGTCTTTGGCTTTAACCTTGGGAGGACTACTTACACTCATCTTTTCAAAGATTGCCCCGCATATCGTCATGTTGGCAATTTTGACAATACTCAGTGTATTTGGCGTGTTGACTGCTCAGGAAGCTTTGGCAGGTTTTAGTAATTCTGGATTGATTACCGTAGCGGCAATGTTTGTTGTGGCAGCAGGGATTTCTAATTCAGGCGGAATTGATCTGTTTGTGAATAAGCTATTGGGAACTCCAAAATCTGAACGGATGGCACTATTGCGAATTTTCTTACCCATCGCTCCGCTCAGCGCATTTTTAAATAATACACCTGTGGTTGCAACCATGATTCCTGCTTTAAATAGCTGGTCGAAAAAGATTGGAATTGCCCCCTCAAAATTAATGATTCCCTTGAGTTATACCGCCATTCTTGGAGGAACGATTACCCTGATTGGGACGAGTACGAATCTGGTGGTAAATGGTCAGTATCAAGCTTTAACTGGTGAAGCAGGCTTCGGCATATTTGATATTACGGTGATTGGTCTGCCAGTTGCGATTATTGGGATGCTGGTGATGTATTGGTTCGCCCCCAAATTGCTGCCCAATCACCAAGAACAAAATGTCTTCTCCAATTTGCGAGAATTTACCTTAGAAGTGATCGTCAGTCCAAATGGTCCATTGGTTGGGCAATCTATTACAGCAGCGGGTCTGCGAAGTCTAAAGCGAGTTTATCTGGTTGAAATTGAACGTCAGCAAACAATTTTAACGGCTGTCTCTTCGGATGAGATCTTATTTGGTAATGATCGTTTGGTGTTTGCGGGAGATACCGAAGCGATCACTGAACTTTTAAAAATTAATGGTTTGGTTGCACCAGCAAGTATTGATGAAAAGACCGCTTTGGAAGAAGAGCATGCAGGTCGTCGCTTAGTTGAAGCTGTGGTGTCGCCGCATTGTGAGGCAATTGGTAGTGCTATTCGTGATGCCCAGTTCCGTAATCGTTATGGGGCTGTTGTATTGGCTGTAGCGCGCAATGGTGAGCGTTTAAAAGGGGGGCTGGGTAATATTAAATTACAGGTTGGTGATACCCTATTACTGGAAGCGCGTCCGGCTTTTGTAACACGTCAAAAATATAATAAAGATTTCTTGTTGGTCAATGAATTAGATCATGAACCTCCGCAACATGATAAAGCATTATTATCGTGGGGGATCTTGCTTGCAGCTGTGTTTGCGGCAGGTTTGGGCTTGTTGAGTATGCTGAATGCAGCTTTGCTGGCAGCAGGAATGATGTTATTGACCCGCTGTTTAACGGTTAAACAGGCGGAAAAAAGCCTGGATTTGACGGTTATTTTAACCATTGCGGCTTCATTCGCTTTGGGGGCTGCTTTGGAGAAAACGGGTGTTGCCGAAATGCTGGCACAATTGATTGTGCATTTTAGTGCGGGTGAGGCGATTGTATTATTAATTTTGACCTATTGCTTTGTGTCTATACTGACCGAGGTGATTACTAACAATGCAGCTGCATTACTGACTTTGCCTGTGGTGTTGGAAATCACAGCCCAAGCCGATCTGAATCCAATTCCCTTTGTCTTTGCCATTATGATGGGAGCATCTGCGAGTTTTGCGACCCCATTAGGCTATCAAACCAATTTGATGGTATTAGGTCCCGGCAATTATCGTTTTAGTGATTTTATCAAAGTTGGCTTACCTATGAATATTCTGATGGGTTCTGTCACGATTTTATTGCTGCTTTTACTCTTTCCCATAAAGCTATAAATAAAAAAGCCCTGAATCACTCAGGGCTTTTTTATTGCATATATTGTTTTAGAAATGAATATCTAAGCCAATATACGGACCTTTAAAGTCAAACTTAAGGTCATTTTTCTTGTAGTCATCTAATTTGATATCGAGAATACGATAGCCTGCTTTTAAACCAACATCGACCAATAAATTATCAATAAAGTTGTATTGTAATTCGGCTTGCGCATCCGTGATTTTGGTATCGTTAAAGTTGCTATACAACAACTCGCCCTTGGCACTGAGACCAGTAAATGGAAGTTTGATGCCCGCAGAGCCATAGATGACAGGAATGGTTTTATCGATATCTGTTTTACTGACATTCAGTGTTTTGACATCACCATTTAAATTGGTTGCACCCAGACCGACATCTGCGCTGATGATGGTGTCCAAGATTTCATAATAGAGAATGAAATCGGTGTGATCGATGTTCAGATCATAGACAGGTTGTCCAGCCACTGTATTTTCAGTTTGTGATTTCAAATTTACATAGCGAATTTTGGCATTTGGAATCAATGGAATCGGATGTTCAATTGCAAGTGATATTTGAGCAGAGCCTTTACGGTCTAAATCATACTCCCGAGAGTCTGCATAAGGATCTAATAGAAGATTATCTACGCCAGTTTGGTTGGATAAAGACGTTGTATTATTGGGCTGAACTTGAGCCTTCCCATCATAAAACCAATAACTTGCATCAGCTTTTACACCAATCACATCTGCCTGTGCCAGACCACAAATACTCGTCCCTATAGCAAACATTGATATTTTTAATATTTTCATTGCATTGTCCTAATCAGTATCAAAAACAGTAATGAATTGTTGTGAATTCATCTGTGAATGGGCGAATCATATAGTGATCTTGGAAAATATGCAGTAGTCTAAATTTAAATTTTTATAACAGGATCAAGAATAATGACAGATACAAAAAATGTGGTGGATTACCCACTTTATGTCGCAGGCAAAGCAGCCACCACAGGCCAATGGCTTGAAGTTCATGATAAGTATCACAATACCGTGTATGCACGTGTCGCCTTGGCCGATACCAAAGTGCTTGAAAAAGCGATTGCAGCTGCGGTGAAAGCTGAAGCAGAAATGGCGGCCTTAAAACCCTTTCAGAAACAAAGAATCCTATTGCACTGCGTGAAGCGTTTTAATGAACTGCGTGAAGAGTTAACAGATATTCTGATTGCAGAAGGGGGGAAACCTCGCGGTGCAGCAAGTGCCGAAGTCGAACGTCTGATCAATACCTTTCAATTGGCCGCAGATGCCGTGACACAGCTTGATGATGGACGAATGTTAGCTCTAGCTGTGACGCCTGCAGCTGCCCAGTTCAGAGGGATGGTCAAACATGTACCCATCGGTGCAGTTTCCTTAATCAGTCCGTTTAATTTTCCTCTCAACCTCGTTGCACATAAGATTGCACCAGCAATTGCTGCGGGTTGTCCCTTTGTGTTGAAACCTGCCAGTTTGACTCCGATCAGTGCCTTAATGATTGCCAAGGTGTTAGCAGAAACCGATTTACCGAAAGGCTCGTGGTCGGTATTGCCCTGTGAGCGTCAGGCCGCAGATATTCTGGTCACGGATGATCGCTTCAAGTTGTTAAGCTTTACGGGTTCCGATCAGGTGGGATGGGACATGAAAGCCCGTGCTGGTCGTAAGAAAGTCACCTTAGAATTGGGCGGGAATGCTGCGGTTCTGATTGATGCGGATACAGTGATTGATGACGCTTTGATTGATCGTTTAATCAGTGCAGCCTATGGGCATGCGGGGCAGATCTGTATCAGTGTGCAGCGGATTTTAATTCATACTGACTTATATGCCGAAGTGAAAAAGAAACTCATCGCCAAATTGAAAAAAATTAAAGTGGATGATCCCACTTTAAGTACCACATTGGTTGGTCCCATGATTAAGGAGGCTGAAGCGATCCGTCTGAAAAAATGGCTGGATAAGGCCGAGAAAAAAGGAGCAAAAATACTGATAGGAGGACGTTTAGAAGGGGTTTTGTTCGAACCCACTTTACTGGAAAATGTCGATGCCAAGCTGGAAATCTATAAAGATGAAGCCTTTGGTCCTGTGGCAATTTTAGAAAAGTTTAAGACGTTTGAGCAGGGCATTGCGACCATTAATCAAAGTCGTTTTGGCTTGCAGGCAGGCGTATATACGCAAAATCTGAATAAGATGCTATATGCATGGGATCATTTACATGTTGGAGGTGTGATTATTAACGATGTCCCGACGTTCCGCGTCGATAATATGCCTTATGGTGGGGTGAAGGATTCGGGCCTTGGCCGTGAAGGGATTCAGTTTGCTATTCGGGATATGCAAGAGGAAAGATTATTAGCCATCAAACAATAAAAAGAGAGTGGCCCAAGCGGAGTAAATGCTTCGCTTGATTGTTTTATGTACTTGATTTTTATAGCTTGACTGTAAGGTCAAAATTACAGGCTGTTGAAAAATAATCAGTTGTTTAAAAAACATGATTTTTTCTTGCAGAATTTACAGTAAAAAGAAATAAAAACAGGTATTGTTCGGCTATTAAAAGCAGAAAAACAACGCCCGATCTTTAAGGAAGATGGTTTGGTTTTTTGTTTGTTTGTGCATGGAAATAACACACTCACAAGGTTGAATTTTCATACAAACAAGACAAGATTTTTATGGCACTTTTCATGTCTGTTGGACAATAACAAACCACAAACAGTATGGAAGGGCCAGCAGGACAATTTAGGTGTTTTATGACAGATACTCGTGAAAACTGGACATCACGATCTGGTTTTATTATTGCAGCTGTAGGTTCAGCTGTCGGTTTAGGCAATATTTGGCGTTTCCCTTACGTTGCCTATGAAAATGGCGGCGGGGCGTTTCTTATCCCTTATCTACTGGCGTTGATTACCGCTGGTTTACCTCTTTTATTCTTGGACTATGCAACGGGTCATCGTGCGCGTAATTCTCCACCAAAGGCGTATCGTGCGCTATTTAAAGGGGGAGAGACGCTGGGCTGGTGGCAGGTTTGTGTCTGTATCATCATTGGCCTGTACTATGCCAGTGTACTGACGTGGGCGGGGAGTTATGTGTACTTCTCGATAGGTCAGACATGGGGGAGTGACCCGGAAAGTTTCTTCTTCAATACGTATTTACAGACCTCGAAAGCGGCAGGTTTTGACCTTAATTTCGTGAGTCATTTGTTCTGGCCAATCGTCGGAATCTGGGCACTGACCTTAATCATTTTATATGGTGGGGTGAAGAAGGGCGTTGAATTATCCAACAAGATTTTCATGCCATTGTTATTCGTGTTGTTCACCATTCTGGTGGTTCAGTCATTACGTTTACCAGGTGCGGTGGAAGGCTTAAATGCTTTCTTTACCCCGAACTGGTCGGCCATGATGGATTATAAAGTGTGGTTAGCCGCATATGGCCATACTTTCTTCTCCCTGTCTGTGGGCTTCGGGATCATGGTGACCTATGCCTCTTATCTCAAACCTAAAACCGATTTAACTGGCTCGGGTCTGATTGTTGGTTTTGCCAATGCCTCGACGGAAATCTTGGCCGGTATCGGAATCTTTGCAGCCTTGGGCTTTATGGCGCATACGGCAGGCAAAGAAGTACAGGACGTAGTGAGTGGTGGTATTGGTCTGGCATTCATCGCCTTCCCGAAAATCATTTCAAGCTTGGGTGCAGGTGCTGACTTATTCGGTCTGCTGTTCTTTTCATCACTCTTCGTTGCGGGTATTTCTTCAATGGTGAGTATCTTGGAAGTGCCGATTGCAGCGATGCAAGACAAATTGAAATGGGGGCGTACCAAAGCTGTGACCATTATTGGTGGCGGTAGTGCCTTGGTTTCGGTGTTCTTATTCTCCAGTGTCAATGCGATTAAACTGGTCGATATTGTCGATCACTTCATCAATAACATTGGTATTGTTGGCGGAGCACTCGTTTCTATTCTGTGGATTACATGGTTTAAACGTTCTGCCTTGATTGAACTGCGCGATCATATCAACCGTATTTCCACGATTCAACTGGGTAAAGGCTGGGCATTTACCTTAACGGTGATCACTTCTCTGATCTTGTTAACCACCTTAAGCATGACGGTATTTAACTTGGTGAAAAATGGTTACGATAGTTATAGCATGAGCTTACAAGGCATCTTTGGATGGGGCAGTGTGATTTTCTGTGCGGTTGTTGCAATCGTGCTCAGCAAGCTCAAAGATCGCTAGGAGAAAGAATATGAATACTTCTGCAATCGTGATGATGGTTATTGCTATGTTGTTTGTTTGGGGGGGATTGGCTTTGTCGATCCTGCACCTGATGAAGCATCCAGAAGAACTCGATGAGGTTCTGGAAGAAGTCAAAGATCAACATACGCTTTAAAACAGATTTAAAAAAAAGCAGGCTTCAAGCCTGCTTTTTTATTATGCCAATTTTTTAATCCGGCAATAATAGAAACCATCACCAGCGTGTGCAGAAGGCAGCAACTGACGACCATGCGTCTGCTCAATCCCCCAATCGGCTTCGATTTTGACTTCTTCAGCATCGGTATGTTCAGCAAAGAAAGTTGCCATTTGCTGCTCATTTTCAGCTTTAAGTATTGAGCAGGTGATATACAGCAAGGTGCCACCGACTTTAAGCTGTTGCCACATCTGCTGCAAAATCTGCTGTTGTAGCGCCACGGTTTGTGCGATATCGGTTGACTGTCTCAGCAGACGAATATCGGGATGGCGACGGATCACGCCTGTTGCAGAGCAGGGTGCATCCAACACGATACAATCGACAAGTTCTGGTGCCTGCCATGTGGTGGCATCTGCTGTCACAATCTCAACAAGCTTCTGATCTAGGGCAAGACGTTCTAAATTTTCAGAAACACGCAGTAAACGTTTTGCATCATGATCAAGCGCAATCAATTTTTTCGGATTAAAGCGCTCAAGGATATGCGCGGCTTTACCTCCTGGTGCAGCACAAGCATCGATCACAACTTGGTTATCTAAGTTGGGTAAAAGCGTGGCACATAATTGAGCATGCTCATCCTGAACAGAAAAACCGCCTTCTTCAAAACCGGGTAAATGGGTAATATTGCCGGTTTGTTCCAAAACAATACCAACATTTGAAAGCATACAAGGACGAGCATCAATCTGTTCTTCGTCCAAAATCTCTAAATATTCGTTACGACTGACTTGGCGTTCATTGACGCGCAGCGTCAGTGGCGCGACTTGTTTTAAGGCTTGGCATAGCGACTCTGCTTGCTCAGGCCAATCTTTTTTGAGCCGTTTGAATAACCAGCTTGGTAAACCATGCGTATTATTCAAAGCGGTTTGAAATTCATCTGTTTCACGTGAAACACGACGCAGAATTGCATTGACCAAACCACTCATTGGCTCGAAACCGAGTTGCTTAGCCGCATTTACGGTTTCTGAAATCGCAGCATGTACAGGAACGCGCGTACATAAAATTTGGTATAAACCAAGATATAAACAACTTTCTAGGGCTTCATTGTCTAATGGTTTTGTGAGCAATGGTAAGGTAATGGCTTTTAAGGAATACCATTGGCGTAAACAACCTAAAGTAAGTTCGTGATATAAACCACGGTCACGTTCAGAAACCATATTGAGATGTTGATTCAAAACAGAAGACAAAGATTGCCCATTTTGAACAGCCAAAAGTGTTTTGACCACTTGCGCACGCAGATTCAAATTTTTTGCAGATGATTGATTCGATTGGCTCATGGGAGAATTTGTCCAATATGTAATTTCTGGGTTTGTGCAATTTGCACTGGATTTAAGGCTTTCGCGCCAGGCCATTGCAAGCTGGTGAGGCACACGGCTGTATTGTCGCCACACGCCACATGCACGCCTTGTTTATCCAAAGCCAAGATTTCACCTGCTTGAGCAGCGGCGTTGCGGTGTTGAGAAAGCATGGAGCCCCAAACACGTAAGGCATTGTTTTCATCTAACTGAATAAACGCCACTGGCCAAGGATTAAAAGCACGGATATTACGGTCGATTTGCAATGCACTTTGCTTCCAGTCAATACGCGCTTCTGCTTTGACTAACTTATGCGCATAGACCGTCAGTGTCTCATCTTGCACTTCACGTTTTTCGATGAAATCCTGCAAGCTTTGTTCTGATTCGAGTACTGTACAAATCGCTTCTGCACCTTGGATTGCCAGTTTGTCATGCAAGCTGGCAGAGGTATCTTCAGCGGTGATCGCGCAATAGGTTTTATACATCATATCGCCCGTATCTAGACCTGCCGCCATTTGCATGATGGTAATCCCCGTTTCTGCATCACCTGTAGCGATGGCACGTTGAATTGGGGCAGCCCCGCGCCAGCGCGGCAGCAATGAGCCATGAATATTCAAACAGCCGTACTTTGGGGTGTCTAAAACGGCTTGCGGCAAGATCAAGCCATAAGCGGCCACCACCATCACATCTGCACCTAAGGCCGCAAGTTGTTGTCGAGCTGCCAAGCCGTCTTCCGTCGACGCTTTAAAGTTCAAAGGTTGATAAACAGCTAAATCGTGTTCAAGTGCCAATTGTTTAACAGGCGATGGCGTTAATTTTTGCCCACGTCCTGATTTACGGTCAGGTTGGGTATAAACCGCAATAATCTGGTGGGATGTTTTTAATAATGCCGCCAATGCGGTTGCCGCAAATTCAGGCGTACCAGCAAAAATGATTTTCACAAATGGAATCCAAACAAAACTTACCTCAAATTATAAGCGAAAAAGCGACGAGTCCCTAATTCACTGCCTGAATTGCTTTTGTGCAAAAAAAGATAGGCCTGTTGGTCATCTGTTAAACGATAACTTGTAGTATGATGCAGAGAGCTCAGTATCATTTCGCCAGAGCGAATGTCCTATTCGTCTCGAGCACACACTTGTTGGGAATAAAAAATGCCTGATTATCGTTCGAAAACATCGACACATGGAAGAAATATGGCTGGCGCACGTGGTTTATGGCGTGCGACGGGTATGAAAGATGAAGATTTTGGCAAGCCCATTATTGCAGTGGTCAACTCATTTACCCAATTTGTGCCAGGCCATGTGCATCTCAAAGATTTAGGTCAGCTTGTTGCGCGAGAAATTGAAGCGTCTGGTGGTGTGGCAAAAGAATTTAATACGATTGCCGTTGATGACGGGATTGCCATGGGTCATGACGGGATGCTGTATTCACTGCCATCACGTGATTTGATTGCCGATTCTGTAGAATATATGGTCAATGCTCATTGTGCCGATGCAATGGTATGTATCTCAAACTGTGACAAAATCACACCGGGAATGTTGATGGCAGCAATGCGCTTGAACATCCCTGTGGTATTCGTGTCTGGCGGGCCGATGGAAGCGGGTAAAGTCAAATTCCGTGGTGATGAAAAAGCAATCGACTTGGTTGATGCGATGGTGGTTGCAGCCGACGAAAGCTATACCGATGAAGAAGTCGCTGCGTTTGAACGCTCAGCATGTCCAACCTGTGGTTCATGTTCAGGCATGTTCACGGCCAACTCGATGAACTGTTTAACCGAGGCTCTTGGTTTGTCTTTACCGGGCAATGGTTCTATCGTGGCAACGCATGCAAACCGTGAAAAATTATTCTTGAGAGCTGGCCGTTTAGTGGTTGAACTGGCGAAGCGCTATTATGAGCAGAATGATGACAGCATCTTGCCGCGTTCGATTGCCACCAAAGCTGCTTTTGAAAATGCCATGACACTTGATATTGCAATGGGCGGTTCAACCAATACCGTATTGCATTTGCTTGCAGCGGCGCACGAAGCCGAAGTTGATTTCACCATGGATGATATCGACCGTTTGTCACGTCAGGTTCCAGTCTTGTCAAAGGTTGCACCTGCAAAACAAGACGTGCATATGGAAGATGTACACCGTGCGGGTGGGATCATGGCGATCTTGGGTGAGCTCGATCGTGCCAACCTACTCAATACTTCATGCCCAACCGTACATGAAAAAACCCTGAAAGATGCTTTGGACAAGTGGGATATTATCCGTACGGAAGATGCCGATGTTTATGAGTTCTATCGTTCATCTCCGGGGGGAATTCCAACCCAAGTCGCGTTCTCACAGAACCGTTATTATTCAACCCTAGATGGTGACCGTGAGAAAGGTGTGATTCGTAATGCTGAACATGCCTTCTCTAAAGATGGCGGTTTGGCAGTGCTTTACGGCAACATCGCTCTAGATGGCTGTATCGTTAAAACTGCGGGTGTGGATGAGTCGATTCTTAAATTCACTGGCACGGCACGCGTTTTTGAGAGTCAAGATTCGGCAGTTGAAGCAATTCTGGATCATAAAATCGTGGCGGGTGACATCGTGGTGATTCGCTATGAAGGCCCACGTGGTGGACCAGGTATGCAGGAAATGTTGTACCCGACCAGTTACCTGAAATCGAAAGGTTTGGGTAAAGACTGTGCCTTGATTACTGATGGTCGCTTCTCGGGTGGCTCGTCAGGCTTGTCGATTGGTCACGTATCTCCAGAAGCAGCGGAGGGTGGTGCAATTGGTCTGGTTGAAGATGGTGATACCATTCAAATTGATATTCCAAATCGTACCATTCACCTTGATATTGACGATGCCACCATGGCACATCGCCGTACAGTTCAGGAAGCCAAAGGCTGGCATCCGGCAGAAGAACGTAAACGCAAAGTGTCTAAGTCATTGAAGATTTACGCATTGCATTCAACCAGTGCAGCCAAAGGCGCAGTACGAGTTTTGTAATCCCTTTGAGTCCCTCTTTCAATTAAGGGGGACTTTTTTGTTATTTTATAAGATACTGAACACATTTATTGGCTCACTTGTTCCAACACAAGTTTGAGTATATCCATCCATATTTCACTTTATGACCATTAGAGGCTGTCGACATGTCTTTGTTACGTCGTTGGTTTGATCCCATACGATCGAGTTGGTACTATCAGAAACCTTCTCGTCAGGCGGAGTTACCCACGGAACAGGGTTTAAGTATTTACCTGCGTCTAGACGATGTTTATAGCTATCTTGCAGTGCAACAACTTGGTCAGCTCAATGAAATCTTGAGTGATGAACTCAAACCGTTAAAGGTGATTATTTCGAGGCAAGACGCTGAACCTCCCAATGAGATGTCGAAGCAAGACTGGCAAACTTATTGTTTAAATGATGCCAAAATTCTCGCCAAGCAACATCGTTTTAGTTTTGACGACACTCCAGAAATCCCCAGTGCAGAAGCCTTACAACAAGCTGAAACCATTCTTAGAAACACGCCATTGCGTGAGCAGAACTTCTTACATTTGCTCGAAGACGTCTTTCATATGTTGTGGCAGCAACAATATGGCAAATTGCGTACCTTGCATGCCATGGCCAGCCAGCACCAAAGCCCTCAAGATTATCCTGAACGCATTTTTAAAGATGTGCCTGTAGCCGCCAGTTATTTCGAATTTGGTGAGCGTAAATATCAAGCCGTTGATGACTTACTCCGCTTGACCCGTCGGCTAAAACAACAGAAATTGCTGACAGGAAATCCAATTTTCCTGATCAACCATATCGAATGGCGTGAGCATTTGATTAATGATGGTGAAGCGCTGAGCGAAGTTCAAGCCATGCATCCTGAGTTGGATCTGTATATTGCGCTTGAAGATCCAATGAGCTGGTTATTATTGGCATATATCAAAGAAGAACTGGCGGATTATTATAATATTCAGTTGAAAGTTTACCCATTGAGTTATCACGGGCGCGACTGGTTTGACTGGAGTCTGGCCACTCGCGTCTCCAAGCGGACACAAGTCGCATTTACACCATTCTGCCGCCCAACTAAAGAAGCAACCTATGAGATGGCACGGCTGTTTTATAGCGTGCCTGAAGAACAGCAAGTGAACTGTATTCATCAGATATTTGAAGGGGTGTGGACACGTGGTAGAGACCTGTCATTTAAAGCCCATTTTCAGCGTATGCAGAGACGTTTGGAGATCGATCAAATTACAGAACAGGATGTGGAGGCTTTATTGCAACAGAATGATGAACTGTGCCAGCAAAAGCATCAGCCTGATTTTCCAGTTCTGGAATTGCGCATCGATGGACAGAGCTATGTATTTAATAGCTTATACCGGGTCTGGATGATTGAAAGTATTATTAGCAATGTGTTGGAAGATAAATACCGAATAGCCTCAAGCTCTGCCTGAGGCCAGCTCCCAAAAATAAGAATAGGGAGAGTCCCCGTTTTTTCGTAGCATAACTCCGGTGCAACATCGGAGAGCGCGCATGACTTTTTTAGCAATCATTATTGTGGTATTTGCCTTTGCAGGCATGATCAAAGGCATGATTGGTCTAGGCTTGCCTGCGGTATCCATGGGGCTATTGACCATTGCCATGAGTCCCTTTCAGGCCGCATCTCTGTTGATTGTTCCTTCCATGGTGACCAATGTCTGGCAACTGTTTGCTGAGGGGCGGGTGTGGATGTTTATCCGCCGTTTCTGGACCTTACTTGCAGGTATTATTGTGGGTTCGATCTGGAGCTTTTTACCGACCTTAAACCAGAGTCATGGGCACAGCAGCGAAATTTTATTGGGATGCATGCTGGCCTTATACGGATGTTATGGCCTCTGTGTCAAAAAGCTGCCCCATCTGGCCAAATATGAGCGTTGGCTATCTCCTGTCGTGGGCTATATTGGTGGTGCAGTCACAGTCGCAACGGGTGTGGTGATTATTCCCGTTGTGCCGTATTTGCAGTCTTTGCATTTAAAACGAGATGAACTGGTACAAGCCTTAGGATTGACCTTTACCGTATCTACGATTTGTCTGGCCGTATTTCTACAGCATAACCCGATGGCTGGTATGCATCTGGATTATCGACTCTCTGCCGTAGCTTTAGTGGCTGCATTGGTTGGAATGTGGCTGGGTAAAAAGATCCGTTACCAACTGAACGAGCAACGCTTTCGCCGCCTGTTTTTTATCGGGTTAATGGCCTTAGGGATGTATATGATGGCACATTAGCATGGATCAGTTGGCGGGTTGATGCTGTAGTAAAAATTCAGCAAATTGTTGATAACCCAGCGGCAGCTGGGAAAAGTCCTGTGCGGCCAAAAGCAGCTTGCGATTGGCCCATGCACCCAGTAGCTGCACGGTATGGAAAGCGTAATCTGCCTGTAAGCGCTGTGCCGCACGGGCAGGCATAATAGCAATGCCGACCCCTTTCGCCACCACTTCTGCAATTGCAGCAAAATTGGGTAAGCGCAAACGGTATTGGATATTAAAGCCCAGTAATTTAGCTTGGGTTTCAATCGATTGCTGTAATGAATGATGCGGCATCAAGCCAATAAAGCCGTAATTTAAGGCCTCGATCAGGTTCAAGGGTGCCTGCTGAGCTAAGGCATGTTCTGCTGGACAAATCAGCACCAGTGGGTCGCTGGCAAATTCTTGGGTGTGTAAATGCTGGGTATCAAAAAAGCTGGATACCAATCCCAAGCGTGCAATGCCTTGGGTTAGGGCTTCAACAATTTCAGAGCTTTCCGCTTCGTGTAGATCAAGATTAATGGTTGGATGCAACATCAGATATTGCGGTAAGAGTGGTGGTAAATACTCACTTTGAGCAGAAGAGTTACACCAGAGTGTCAGAGATTCAGGTTGCTGTTGCCGAAAGCGTTGCATGTCATGTTCAAGCACTGCTTTTTGCTTCATTAAACGGCGAGCATGTTCCGCCAAGGCGTGACCAGCAGTGGTCAGTTCAAGGCCGTTGCTATGACGAACAAATAAGGGGGTATCGAAATAGAGCTCAAGTTTTTTTATGCGTTCGCTGGCAGCCTGCAAAGAAATTGCAGAGCGTTCTGCGCCTTTGGTCAGACTACCCGTATTGATGATATGTAGAACAAGCTGTAAATCAAAAAAATCAAAACGCATGATGGCAACGTATTGAAATGTAAAAAGCCATCATACTAAAAATAGGCTGAATAAAGATAGGGCAGAAAAGCATGATGAAAAAAGGCAGCTTTCGCTGCCTTGAATGTTTTAGTTTTTGTCTTTTAAATTAAACAGCAAGTTTAAGAAAATCGCTGCAAAAGTTGCAGTACCGATACCCCCTAAATTGAAATTACCAAATAACAATTCAAAGTTACCTGCGCCGAGAATAATCGTCACAGAGGCAACGATCAGGTTTTTATTATTTGAGAAGTCGACTTTATTTTCGATCCAGATTTTTGCACCAGCAATGGTGATCAGACCAAAGACCACGATAGATGCTCCAGTCAGCACCGCATTTGGAATAGTACTGATGACTGCACCAAACTTAGGTGAAAGACCGAGAATAATCGCAAATACACCTGCAATTACAAAGACCAGCGTCGAGTAAACGCGAGTGACTGCCATCACCCCAATATTCTCGCCATAAGTGGTCATCCCTGGTGCACCGACACCGCCTGATAAGGTCGTTGCAACGCCGTCGGCAACAAAGGCTTTACCCAGTTGTGGTGTGAGGTTTTCACCTGTCATGGCCCCGACTGCTTTGATATGTCCCAGATTTTCTGCCACCAAAATCAGTGCCACGGGTGCAATGATCAGAATTGCATTTAAATCAAAAGTGGGGTGTGACAAGCTCGGGATACCGAACCATGGTGCTGCCGAGATTTGGGAGAAATCAATCGGTTTGCCATAGCCTAAGCCATTACTGGCGATTGCATAAATTGCATAGGCAATTAACAGGCCAATTAACAATAATAGACGTT
>NZ_BBTF01000070.1:0-15778 GCF_000876115.1 Acinetobacter sp. NBRC 110496 | reverse complement strand
TCCCTATCGTCTAGAGGCCTAGGACATCGCCCTTTCACGGCGGTAACCGGGGTTCGAATCCCCGTAGGGACGCCAAATTTGAAAAAGCCACTGCATTTTAAGACAGTGGCTTTTTTATTTGCTTTGAATAATAAAAAGGACTCCGAAGAGCCCTAATATATCTTATGCAGACTTCCGAGAATTGACTCGACCTTTCACAACTGCTTTGATATTCCCTTTCGCATAATTTAAGAATACCAACAGTGGTGATAATTTTGGATTCGGCTTTTTACCTTGCCCAATGGCTTTAAACTGCGCTGCATACCAGATGATTTCCATAATCGCCATCTTATCGACAAATGGAATACCTGTTTTGATTTGGTTCACAGCATAACGAACATCATGCCCTGCAATTAAACGGTCTGTCAGATCCGTTTCAACCGCAAGTGGACGGGCAATCCCGATAAAATCACATGCACCACTTTCAAGTGCAGCATTCATTCCTTCTACGGTACGGAAGCCCCCCGTCACCATCAACTTACAAGAGACATGTTGGCGGATCTTCTCGGCAAACTCCAAGAAATATGCCTCACGTGCAACGGTACTGGCTTTACGAGATTCGGCTTTTACCCCTGCCATGGCTGGCGCCTCATAAGTCCCTCCCGAGATTTCAATAATATCGATCCCCGCTGCATCAATCGCCTTAAATACAATAATGACATCATCTTCAGTAATACCACCGCGCTGAAAATCCGCCGAATTTAGTTTGACCGAAATGATGAAATTTTCAGAGGTCGCCTCACGGACTGCCTTATAAATTTCCAGCAAGAATCGCATACGGTTCTCAATCGAACCACCCCATTGATCGGTACGCTTGTTGGTCAGAGGTGATAAAAACTGGCTGATGAGATAACCATGTGCACCATGAAACTGCACCCCCTCAAACCCAGCCTTTTCACATACCGCTGCAGCCGTTGCAAAACGCTGAATAATATCTAAAATTTCTTCATGTTTGAGCTCACATGGTGTGCCAAACATTGCAGCAAGCATCGGACTAAATGGCACCGCTGATGGCGCGACAGTCTCTTTATTGAGCCCTTTAGGACATTGCCGACCAGGATGTGACAACTGAATCAATTGCACCATGCCGTATTTTTTGCCAATCGCAGCCCATTGCTGTAATTTTTCCAAATCACGTTCTGTTTCAATTGCAACCACACCAGGCTCATTCTTGGCACCAATATTCACCATCACATTACCGGTGACGGCACAACCGAGTCCACCTTTTGCCCAAGCCTCATATAAACCAATTAACACATCATTTGGCTGTCCAGCATCATTTGCCAGCGCTTCACTCATGGCCCCTTTAATAATACGGTTTTTAAATGTGGTGTTCCGAATCTGGATACTATTTGCAATCTGACTCATGGCCATCCTCTGCTATAATTAGATCTTTTGCTCTAATTTAATCTGATTATTTTGACTGTCAAGCTCTCTTCCGACAAACTGACAATAGCATATGTCAATTTAATTACAATGCGAATATGTGCTGGCAGAAATGAGTTGACGCGTGTATTCCGTCTGAGGCTGGCTAAATAAAAGTGCTGTTGCTTGATATTCCAAGACTTTGGTTTGATGCATGACCATGACCTTCTGACAAAGCGCTTGAATGACTTGTAAGTCATGACTGATAAACACGTAACTGATTTTTTCTTGTTGCTGCAAACGACGCAGTAACTGAATGATGGCCAGTTGGGTGGTGCGATCTAAAGCAGACGTCGGTTCATCCAGAATCAGTAGCTTGGGATTCAAGACCAATGCACGAGCAAGCGCTACCCGTTGCCGCTGACCGCCAGAGAGCTGATGAGGATACTTGGTTCTTTCTGTTGTAGACAATTCGACTTTTGCAAGCACAGCGTCAATTTGCTCATGACTCTGTTGCTTGGAAATACGTTGCAGCTGAAGCCCCTCTGCAATAATTTGTTCAACAGACATCCGTGGATTTAAGCTACTGAAAGGGTCTTGGAAGACAATCTGGAAATCTTGGCGAAGTGGCCGAAGCTGTTTTCGGGTCAATTGGTTTAAATTATTCTTCTGGAAAAGGATTTCACCTTCACTTTTGATCAACCGCGCGATAGCCAACGCCAACGAAGACTTCCCTGAACCACTTTCCCCAACAATACCCAAAGCCTCACCTTGCGATAAGCTAAAACTCACAGCTTCAGCGGCAACTTTATAGGATTGAACCCGATTAAATAGCCCACCTTTAATGGGATATTTTACCGTAACATTTTTTAATTCCAGTAATCTCTGGCTGGGTTGTAGCTGCAAAGCCTGCCCAAAATCAAGATTCAGTAGATTCTGCGTATATACCGTCTTGGGATGTGTAAAAATTTCATTGACCTCACCCTGCTCTTCAACTCGCCCTTGATTAAGTACCACAACCTGATCTGCATAATGCCGAATTAAATTCAGATCATGGCTAATCAAAATAAGCGCCATCTTTCGCTGCTGTTGTAACCGTTTTAACAAGGCTAAAATTTGGGCTTGTAGCACCACATCTAAGGCCGTCGTTGGCTCATCTGCGATCAAAATCTCAGGCTCTAAAGCCAAGGCCATCGCCAACATCACCCGTTGTCGTTGCCCTCCTGATAATTCATGTGGATAACATTTCAGAATTTGCTCTGCCTCAACAAGCCCAACCTCTTGCAATAAAGAAAGTGTCTGCTGTCGAATATCAGCCTTACTAAGCCCAGATAAAATCAGGCTTTCAGCAATTATTTTGTCTACACAGTGCAAAGGATTCAATGCTGTCATCGGTTCTTGAAAAACCATGGCAATTCGTTTGCCCCGAAGCTGCTGCAATTGAGCTTGGTGAGCAGACAAAAACGCTTGGCCAGCAAATTCAACTCGCCCTTGCACCGCCAAGTTCTCGGGTAACAACCCCAATAGGGCTAGCGCACTGATTGATTTCCCAGAACCACTTTCACCGACAATCGCCACCGTTTGGGCAGAGTAAACATCGAAGCTCAAATGCTCGACCAAACAGTGTCCTATTTCGTTTTGGATCTTGAGTTGCTGAACACTTAATAAAGGCTGTAAAACAGTCTTAGCGTCTTGGGTCGAATGCATCACGCGCTGCCTCCCCAATATAAATCAATAAAGACAGTACAATCGCCAAAGTAAAGAATCCTGAAAGCACTAGCCAAGGTGCATCGAGATTATTTTTACCTTGTAATAATAACTCTCCGAGCGAAGCCGCGTCAGGTGGTAGGCCATAACCTAAAAAATCCAATGCAGTTAAAGCAATGATATTTGCGGTCAACATAAACGGAATCTGTGACAGACTAGAGCTTATAGCATTAGGCAAGATGTGCTTAAAGATAATTTGATCATCACTTACTCCCAACGCTTGCGCTGCCCGAACATAATCAAGATTTCGCGCGCGCAAGAATTCTGCCCGTACCAATCCAACCAACTCCGTCCAGCCAAATAGCAACATGATCAGAAATAGCCAATATACACTGGGGCTAAACATACTGACCAGAATCATGACAATGAATAGCATTGGCAAACCGCCCCACACCTCTAGCACCCGTTGTCCAATCAGATCAATCCAGCCACCGTAATACCCCTGTATTGCCCCCACAATAATGCCAACGACAGCAGAACACAGTGTCAGGGCAAATCCAAATAAGAGGGAAATGCGAAGACCATAGAGAATTCGGGCAAATACATCGCGACCTTGATCATCCGTTCCAAGCCAGTTCTGTGGACTTGGTTTTGATGGCACAGGCACCGCAAGTGATAAATTGGGAGATTGATAGGAAAAAGCCACCGGTGGAGAAATCATCCAGCCCTGCTTTTCAATTAACTGCTTCACCACAGGATCTTGATAATCTGCCGTGGTTTCAAAAACACCGCCAAAGGTCGTTTCTGGATAATCCCGCATGATTGGAAAATAAAAAGACTGCTGATAACGAACCAACAGCGGTTTATCATTGGCAATGAATTCGGCAAATAACGACAAAACAAAAATAATTATAAATAGAATAAAACAACGAAAACCAAGCTGATTATGCTGAAAGCGAGAAAATCGTGCGCGCATTAAAGGTGACATCATTGCCCACCTCTTGATTCAAAATCAATACGCGGATCAATCACATGATAGAGTAAATCGCCGATTAACCGCAAAATCATTCCAAATAGAGTAAATAAAAAAAGAGTTCCAAAAATGACAGGATAATCACGCTGGGTAATTGCCTCAAAACCTAATAGCCCAATACCATCCAGATTAAAGATAATCTCGATAAATAAGTTACCTACAAAGAAAATCCCGACCAGTGTTTCCGGTAAAGCTGCCACCACCACCAAGATTGCATTACGAAAAACATGACCATAAAGGATCTGATTTTCGTTTAGGCCTTTTGATCGTGCAGTCAGCACATAGGGCTTTTTCAGCTCTTCTACAAATGAATATTTAGTCAGATAGGTGCGTGCAGCAAAACTCCCCAATACCATGCTCAGAATCGGCAAACTCATATGCCATAGATAATCTTTTATTTTTGCCAATAGACTAAGTTGGCTAAAGTTTTCCGACACCAAACCTTGCAACGGAAACCATTGTAAATAACTTCCACCGGCAAAAAAGACAATCAATAAAATAGCAAAAACAAAAGATGGAATCGCATAACTTACCGCAAGCAACAATGAACTGGATTGATCAAACAGCAAACCATTATTTTTGGCTTTTTTAATACCCAGAGGAATCGCAATCAGGTAAATCAGAAAAGTGCTCCAAATCCCCAAAGACAGCGTGACTGGCAATTTTTCATAGAGTAGCTGCGTTACAGGCTTATCTTTAAAAAAACTGCTGCCGAAATCCAGCGTCAAATACCCTTTAAGCATTAATCCAAAACGCTCATAGGCAGGCCGATCAAAACCATATTGTGCTTTGATTTTTTCAATCATCTCTGGGCTTAAGCCTCGTGCACCCTGATACTGTGCCAGTGTACCGAGCGTAGATTGTGAATGGCTACCTGCCCCTAAACCCTGTGCATTCTGGATCTGTTGAACCGCTTGTTCGACAGGCCCGCCGGGTGCAATTTGCACAATAATAAAATTAATCAATAAAATGAAAAATAAGGTTGGGATCATCAATAACATTCTTTTCAGAATATAGTGAAGCATTTAGTAAGATCCTTGATTATTTTAATCCAGATTTTTGCACAGGCTGATCAAGTTTTTTAGCTTTCGCAGCATCAACCCACCAGTATTCCCACCCTACAGAAAGCTTTGGTTTAATTTGTGGTTGCTGATATATATCCCAATAGGCGAACCATCGTTCGGGTTTCCCATAAGTCAGGATCTGATAATAACCTGCTCGCAGCAAACGATCGAGTACGCGCGTATACAACACCACTTCTTCACGTGTTTTTGCCGCCACAATCTTCCTAATCATCTGATCAATTGCAGGGTTCTTTATTCCTGAATAGTTGTAATTCCCTGCTTCATCCGCGGCAGCACTCCCCCAAAACTGGGCTTGCTCTTTGCCTGGCGTCAAGGTCTGTGGCAATTTCAATACCATCATATCAAAATCTTGATGCCGAATCCGTTCCATATATTGGGGAACATCGACTTGTCTGAGATTGACCTGAATCCCTAAACGCCCCAGATTACGCACAAATGGCATCAATTCACGTTGTGGGTTCTCTTGCTGCATCAATAACTCAATGCGAATCGCTTTTCCCTGACGATCATACAATCGACCTTGGCGAATAACATAGCCCTCATCTTTTAAAATCTTTTGTGCTGCCAATAAATTCTGTCGATTGAAACCACTCGCATCGGAAATAGGATAATGCCAATCCGCCAGCACCCCTTGACGCATAACTGGATCTAACTGAGCCAAGAACGGATTCAGGATTTTTAGCTCGGCGGTACTCGGCCGGCCCGTTGCTGCCAAATCGGTATTGTCAAAATAGCTTTGTAAGCGCTGATTCTGATTAAAAAATAAAGCTTTATTTTGCCATTCAAAGTCATAAGCATAGGTTAATGCCTGACGAAGATGGATATCATTTAAGGGGGCACGGCGGATATTAAACACCAAACTTTGAATATCCAACGGCGTTCCCAAACGCGCTTTATAAGTCTTGATCAAGCCCGACCTAACTGCTGGAAAATGATAGGCAGTCACCCAATTACGGATATTTTTTTCTTCATATAAATTGAATTGCCGAGCTTTAAAGCCCTCAAAACTGACCTCTAAATTTCGATAATACACATATTTAAGTCGATCAAAGTTATAACGACCTTTATTCACAGGCAAATCTTTGGCCCAATAGTTTGGGTTGCGCTTATAGCGAATACTTCGGCCTGCATCAATCCGGTCAATCACATAGGGGCCAGATCCGACAATTGGTTGTAATGTCACCCGCGTAAAGTCTTTATTGTTCCAGTCTAGTTTTGAATAGATCGGAAGGCTTGCCACAATCAGAGGCATTTCCACATTATTCTTCGATTTAAACGTAAATTTAATCTGATATCTGGACAATACTTCTGTTTTAGCCAAATCAGACAAATACATCTGAAAACCTAAATTGGCTTTGCTTTGATACATCTCAAAGGTAAATTTGACATCTTCTGCGGTGACAGGCTGACCATTATTAAATCGCGCATGTGGATTCAAATGGAAAGTCACTGATTGTAGATGCTCTGGATCGTAACTGACCTTTTCCGCCAATAACGGATACATAACCCGTGGTTCATCCAATGAACGATCCATTAAACTATCGAATAGATAATTGACCCCTTCAGTCGAACTGCCCTTGCCATTCATGCTATTTAAATTATCAAATGTTCCCAAACTGGATTGACTCAGGATTCCTCCTTTAGGTGCATTTGGATTGGCATAAGGCATCGCTTTGAGCTGTGCGTATTTCGGCTGCACATGCATGGCCAAATAAGGCGTGGTTTGTATTGTCGCAAAGGCAATCGGAGTAAAAAGGCTTAGTCCATAACATAGACTAAGCCTTTTTGTGAAAAGCGAAAAGCTCATCTGTAATTACAAGCTAGGCACTTTAATGACATCACCAATACGTAATTGAGTACTTGGGGTCAGATCATTCATTTCTGCCAAGGCGCTGGTCTCCAAACCATAACGGCTTGCTAAACCAATTAAGGTATCGCCACGCTTTACTTTGTATTCAGTTACTGTTTTAGGAACTGAGATACTTTGACCACGCTGTAAACTTGCATTGGCTTTGAGATCATTTAAATCAGCCAATTCACGACCCGACATCCCGAAACGACTGGCAATGCTGTTCAGTGACTCACCCGCTTTAACACTATATTTTTCAGTATTTCGACTTGGCGCCGCAGCCTTAGGGGCTGTTTTAGTGTTGTCGGCTTTTGCCGCTTCAGCTTTTGGAAGATCACCTGTCAACTTCAGTTTCTGACCGAGACGAACATTGCTGGTCCGAGTTAAACCATTTAAACCTGCAACATAATCCAACTGCAAATTATGGCGACTCGCGATATTGCCTAAGGTATCACCCGACTTGACAGTATATACATCTGGGGTACTTTCATCTCTCGCTTTAGCCGTATTGCTGGTCGTCGTTTTTGCAGGTACATCACCGCTTAACTTTAAACGCTGACCAACACGCACCCCTGCTGTTCGCTCCAAGCCATTCAAATCGGCAACATAGCTGAGTTGTAGATTGTACTTGGCTGCAATCGCATTCAAGCTATCGCCAGACTGAACCACATATTGGTCAGGTACAGTTGAACCCGCTGGAATCTTTAAGCTTTGCCCCAAACGTACGCCACTATTTGACTTCAAGTTATTCAACTCAGCTAATTCACTGAGCGAAATTTTCGACTTGGTCGCAATACTTGATAAAGTATCGCCACGTTGTACCGTATAACTTTCCGTTTTATAACTGGTCGATGCACTTACATTGCCCTTAGTTGGCTCAGGCTCATCTTGGGTCTGAGAAACTTCGTGCAATGGCACATTAATTTTTTGTCCAACAAACAAACTGCTGCTCGACGTTAAGCCCGATGTTAGATCAGCCAATTCTTGGTTCGATAAGGCATAACGATCAGCGATCAACTTTAAATACTCACCACGTTTCACGGTATACGATTTGGTTGCAACTTTTGCAGCCGTTGCAGCTTTACTTTCTGTAGCACGTGTCGTTTGATGTGCTGTGCGAGTATTCGTTTTCGGCTCAATCAACGTGAGTTTTTGCCCTACGAATAAACCATCCGTTACAGACAGGTTATTATAATCAGCCAATTGTTTCAGCGTTAAATCAAAACGTGAGGCCAGATTGGTTAAACTATCACCTGACTGCACCACATAACTCTCTGGCTTCTCAGCGGCTTTAACAGGCTCAGCTTGAGGTTTGGCATCATAAAGATACAAACTGGTACCAACAAATAATGTGCCGTTTGGATCAATCTGGTTCCACTGCGCAATGTCACGCCAATTCACACCATTTTTCTGAGCAATGATTGCAAGCGTATCACCGGGCTGTACGACATAGGTACTACGCTTGCCCTTTGGTGCAACCACCACCACATCAGTATCCGTTTTGATATAAGGTTTACCCTGATTGCGCTTCGCATCATCGCTATTTGCAGTCGCAGTGTCTTCAACCAAATTCTTCGGATAAGCAAAGCCCTTACTGACTTCTTGACCTTTTTCATCAGCAACGGACTGGCTGGTCTGAATGGCAGTCAACTTAATCTTGCCATCAAATGGATCGACAATTTCTGTCCCTTTCGGTGCAATGGCCTTAATTTCCGCAACCACCTGATCTCGTTCAGCTTGGGTTGCTTGTGGCTCTAAAGCTTGCGCAACAGTTTCCTTCTTACCTTCTTCCTTGATTGCAGCACTAATTTGCTCACGCTCTTTCAAAGAAATTGGTGGCTCGGTTTTGACTGGCTTGATATTCGCAGCGGGGGTAATCGCAACTGGAATACGTGGCGCACTCGGTACATCTGCAGCTGCTGCAAATGATGCTAAAGCATCTGAACCGCGTGGCGTATTCAGTTTACTGGTCGATGATGTCGTTGGGCGCGTTGTATTACTTGCGGTTAAATTCGGGGGGGTTACCGTTGCCGCACTGGTGCCAGAGCTTGTCGTGGTACGAATCGTCGTTGAGACATTTGATGAACTGTTATTCATTGCTGGCGGTGTTTTATTACTTGCCCAGAAACCACCCGAACTTGATTTGCCTGAACGAAGTTTTGCATCAATTGATGGGCTTAAATCCGCTGGAATCAGAATTCGCATTGGACTCATTGAATCCACCATTTCACCACGATAACCCGGGTTCAATGCATAGAGCTCAGCACGACTTAAACCTGTAATCGAAGCGATCTGATTTAACTCAAGTGGTGCAGCCAAACTCACTTCACGGAAGTGAGGACGGTTGGCAATTGGTGGCAAACTTACCCCATAAGCACCCGGATTTTTAATAATCTGCGCAACAGCCAAGAAACGCGGCACATAGTTCATGGTTTCTTGAGGAAGTTTTAATGACCAATAATCAGTTGGCAAACCTGCCGCACGGTTACGGTTAATCGCCTGTTGAATACGTCCCGGCCCAGCATTATAAGCCGCCAGTGCGAGTTCCCAAGAGCCAAACTGGTTATATAAGCTACCAAAAAATTCATACGCTGCACGCGTCGACTCGACAACGTCACGACGCCCGTCATACAGGCTGGTTTGCTGTAAACCATAAATACGGCCCGTACTCGGAATAAACTGCCATAAACCTGCTGCCGCAGCACTACTGGTTGCAGCAGGGTCATAAGAACTTTCAATAATAGGAAGTAGCGCCAATTCGGTTGGCATACCACGGCGTTCCGCTTCTTTTACAGTGTGGTATAAATAACGGCTGGCACGTGCACTTAAACGATCCAAATAAGGTTGGCGTGAAATAAACCAGCTACGTTGTGCCTCAATACGTGAATCCCAATGGTTCAGGTCCATCTTGAAACCAACCGTCATTCGCTTCCACACATCACCATGTTTCAGTACCAATAGACGGTCACCTTCTACAGCACGCATATCCGTTGCAGAAAGTAAATCCTCTAAAGAATCTAGGCTACTTGCATCCAGATAACCTGAACCCACATGTTTAGACGATGAGGTTTTGCCAGATGAAGGTGTTGAAGAACAACCTGCAGTAATTCCCAACGCGGCTAGAGCAGAAGTGAGTACAGTGATTTTGAATAATGATGTTGCAGATTTTTGCAACATCAAAGTGCTCGATTTATACATAAAAACTTCCAGTCAACTCACGCTAGTTTATTTCTTCGATTTGCCATTGTAGTAAAGCATGGCACTTAGACAAGGCAATAATTTAACGTGATTTGCATGGAAATGTTACAAGAAATTAAAAAAGATGAGTTTTGTAACGTTCAGAATCAGAATTTAGCTTTACAATACAAGAGATAGCTCAAGAATGTTAAAATTCTGGGCACCCCAATCCAGTTTGGATGGGCTAAGGTCACACTTGAATATTGCTCCCGCTTTTTGGATTGCAATTACTCAATTTTTTATTCTGCTTATTGTTCAGGTTCAGATATGTCACAAACAATCACTCTTTATGTTGATGGCGCATGCAAAGGAAACCCAGGTCTTGGGGGTTGGGGTGCGTATGTCATTACCGAACAAGGTGAACATAAACTGTTTGGTGGCGAACCAGAGACAACCAATAACCGCATGGAACTACAAGCCGCGATTGAAGGTGTTGCATTCTGTCCAACTGACGCACGCTTAATCATCTGGACCGATTCCAACTATGTCAAACAAGGCATTACCGAATGGATTCATGGCTGGAAAAAGAAAAACTGGAAAGATGTTAAAAATCCTGATTTATGGCAAAAACTGGATGCGATCTGCGCCAATCGAGATATCGAATGGAACTGGATTAAAGGCCATGCTGGACATGCAGGTAATGAAATGGCAGACCAATTGGCAAATCTTGGTGCCGAACAAACAGCTCAACAATTGAAATCTGCAACACAGGCTAACGCTGATACAAAAAAGCCTGAAGCAGACTGGCTCTTAACAGACCCCTTCGGTCTGGATGTGGAGGCAGAGGCAGACGACATGCTTGAAGAAGAACCTCAAGACATTGCCTTACAAGCAGAACAGAGTGATAACGATCAAGTTGCCCAGACCACAGAAACATCTAAAGCGAATCAACATCCACACATTGTCATTACAGAAGCCAAAGTCCATCTTCAAGGACCTCGACAGCTCATTCTCGATACCGAGACCACCGGTTTCTACTATCAAGATGGCGACCGCATCATCGAAGTAGGTGCGATTGAAATGATCAATCGTAAACTGACAGGCAGCTCGATTCATATCTATATCAACCCTGAAAAAGCTGTTGGCGATTCTGAAAATGTCCATGGTATCAGTGATGACTTTTTAAAAGACAAACCGAAATATGCAGAAATTTCTGATGTTCTTTTTGACTACTTAAAGGGCGCTGAAATTATCGCGCATAACGCCACCTTCGATATGAACTTCTTGGATATGGAGTTCAAGCGCACTGGATTACTCCCGCTTTCAGAGGTCTGCGAAGTCACCGATACCTTGGCAATGGCCAAAAATAAACACCCTGGGCAAAAGAACTCTTTGGATGCCTTGGTACGCCGTTATGAAATTCCAGCCCGCGATCGTACCTTCCACGGTGCTTTGCTCGATGCTGAAATCTTGGCTGATGTCTATCTAGCCATGACTGGCGGGCAAGTTTCATTTGATATGGATGCCCTTTCTCAGACACAACAAAACCAAGGCAAAACTTCCCGTCAACGTGTGCAAGTGGACTTACCTGTGATTCAACCTTCCGAGCAGGAATTGAATGAACATGAGACTTGGGTCAAACAATTCGAGCAAAAACATGGAGAAGCTTGCCTTTTCGCAAAATAAATTTTCTGCTCAGTGTAAGTTTTTGTATTTCAAGCCTCTAAAGTTAAGTTATATTAACCCTTAAAGATTTAGACCTCCTAAAAAAGGAGGTCAATGGATATAACAACTTAGGAAAGGTGTAGGTCATATGTCTTACCAAACCTCGATTCATTTCGACCCAACGGCATTATTAATAATAAAAAATGAGATCGACAATTCGATTAAATTGGTAGAAACAGCGGTCAATACCCTTGCTGAAGAACAAGCCTTACCATTTGGAATTGATGATGCGCTAAATCAATTTGAACAATGCACACAAGTGCTTGCCTTAATTGATATGCCACATTTATCACAAATTACGCAATACTCTGCGGAGCTAATGCGTAAAATTATGGCGCAACCCCAGCAAATTCAAACCAGTGATGTTGTGGCCCTAAGTGAAGGCACCACAATGTTGAAACGTTATATTGAATTCATCTGCTTACGTGAAGTAAAAGTGCCGCAGTTCCTACTCGACACGCTCAATCGTTTAGAAAAAGCACTGGGTAAACCACTGACCAAAGAAGGTCAAACCGTACAGCCACTGCTTGAGTTCATTACCCCAACGTTTAATTTACCGCAAGCGCCAAGCTTAGAGCAATCACAATACATTCATCAGCTCTATAAGCTGTGTTTAAACAAATTAATTAAACAAGCAGAAACACCACTTGACCTGCAAGGGATTAAATTAGTCGGTGTTTATCTGGCTGGCTTAGCGGTTGGTCAACCAAGTCAACAATACTGGCAACTGGTCAATGTGGGCTTAAGCCATATTGACGTGCTTTCAATTACCGAAGCACGCCTACGCACTTTAATTCAAATTGAAACCAATATTGGTAAATTCCTGGTAGAGCCCGCTAGCTTTAAAAATACCATCGCAGATCTTGCCGACATCTTATGTATTTGTATTAGCCAAGAAGACAATGTCTCACACCACATTCGTGAGCAACTAAATATTGGTGATGAATTACTGAGTGACACTCAACTTCAAGTCTTAAGCCGTCATTTATATGGTCCTGACTATGAAACCGTACATACTATCAGCCAGTTAATGACCAATGAAATGGCTCAAATCCGTAATGAGATTGAGTATAACCATCAAAATATGTCTGCTGAAAAGACTCAAGAAATTCAGCAAAAATTACATCAACTTGCAAATGTCTTCAAAGTACTGAATTTGAATGAAGCAGCTCAAGAGCTGACTCAACAGGCAGCTAAATTAAGCCAACCCAATACATTGACTGATGCAACTTCAGTACAGCAGTTAATGAACAGTATTCTGGCTTCAATGAACTCGATTGGTATCTTGGAACGTAATTATACATCAAGCCGTTTACAGCTTCGTGTAAACAATATGCAAATCTCGCTTGACCGCTTAGATGAAGCACATAAGGCCTTACTCACTGAAACAAAAACATTGATTGAAACGTTGACGCAAACGCTCAGTCTTTATGTTCAAGATCCGGGTGCACATAGTCTGGAAGCCCTACCAGACTATTTAAAAGAGCTTTCTGGTGCTGCACTATTCTTAGGTAGTTCTGCACAACAAACAGCCTTATTAGGTGCTGCTCATTTTGCTCAACATCGTCTAGCGCAAAATCAAGCTTTCGATGCTGAACAGATCCATTGTATTTTGAATGTCGTTGCTGGATTAGATTTACTGATTGATAACCTGAAGAATAAGCAGCCAGTATTGCAATCTATGTTTGATGTGGCATTATCAAACAGTCAACAATTACAAACCATAGCCGCATAATGACTCAACTATCACTTGCTTATATTTTTCAACACCAGAAACTGTTAGTCGACCAAAACCTTCAACTTCCACAAGTTGAAAAATTAGCAAGTGACCTCCCCATCCATCATAATGATCACGTCATTGCACGTGATCTGCTGGAAAATGAATCCATTCCCGAAGGCTATCAATTGGTCCCTATTCGGGAGTTGATTCAATCTTGGTCCAGCAGTGATTTCTTGCAAGCCAGCCGAGCCGTTCAGTTATTGGAATGGCGGCGCAATCACAAGTTTTGCAGCCATTGCGGGCATGCGACAGAAATTCACCCAAAAGAATATGCAATGGTTTGCCCTACTTGTGGCTATCATCAATATCCGCGTGTACAACCCTGTATCATTACCATTATTACCAAAGGTCAGGATGAAGTTCTATTGGCAAAATCAGCCCATAATAAAAGTAATATGTACGGGTTAATTGCGGGATTTGTTGAAGTTGGTGAAACTCTAGAAGAAGCCGTGCAAAGAGAAGCTTTTGAAGAAGTTGGGCTGAAACTGAAAAATATTCGTTATATGTCGAGCCAACCCTGGCCTTTCCCAAGCAATCTGATGATTGCCTTTCATGCTGAATATGAATCGGGCGATATTCAATTGCAGCTTGAAGAAATTAGTGCTGCACAATTCTTTAAGTTCGATCAATTGCCTGAAATTCCATTTAAAGGCAGTATTGCCCATAGTATGATCATGCAAATGATCGACAATAAAAAAGCATCTTAAACGATGCTTTTTTATTGTCATGTGTTTGTATTCATCTATTCTACGCACGATGACCCACACCAAATCCATGATCTTTAGCCCAATATACTAAAATCAGTGCAATGAATGACAAAATCAACGCACTCCACGCAAAAGATTGAATCCCCCAACGATCAAGGAGAAGGCCGCCCACAATCCCCCCTCCCGCAACAGCAATGTTAAAAATGGTCACCAACATAGATTGAGCAACATCCGTTTGTTCTTTTGCAATATCCGCCAGTGCCGTTTGTAACAGTATGGGTGCACCGCCAAATGAAATCCCCCATGCAATTACTGCGGCACAAACCATCCAGATAGAATGCATAAAGATGCCAAAGCATAAGGCTGAAAAAGAAAATATCACAAGACTCACCAAGGTTAAGTGCCGTAGATATTGATCAATAAAATGCCCAGTGAAGAAAATGCCGACAATTGCTGCCAGACCAAAAATCAAGAGCATGGTATCAATATGTTCTCCCAAGTCCACTGCGATTAGATATAAAGAGATATAGGTATATAGAATATTATGTGCCAAGACCCAAACAAACAAAATCAATAAAATGAGCCCAATACCTTTCATTTTAAGTGTTTGCCCAAATGCTACTTTTTGCTGTGTGACATTAACAATAAAACAGGGAATAAGCAGTCGAACCCAAATAACCAAGATCAATGCCAAAATCGACATAATCCAAAAGACACTACGCCAATCCAGCAACGTTCCAAGAAAGGTTCCTAGTGGTACACCAAAACACAATGCTAATGGCTGTCCAATACCTGCAACGGCTAAAGCACGACCTTGTAAATGCGGAGCAACCAAATAGCGGACATAACTCACAAATAGCCCCCAAATGACACCTGCTGCCATCCCTGCACAAAAGCGCACAAACAAAGTGAAAATATAATGTGTCGAGATCGCAGCGAGCCCATTAAAAATACATAAGCTGCCTAAACAAAATAACAATAAGCGACGTCTGTCCCAATGCTTGGTAAGTGCGATAATCGGTATTGCAGCACAAACAGAACCTAAAGCATAAAAACTGACTAATTGCCCGGCCCATAGTTTTGATATCTGCAAGTCTTGGCTAATCTGAAGCAATAGGCCAACAGGCATAGTCTCCGTCATGATCGTAATAAATCCGATCAATGAAAAAGCCAATAACTTCCAAATAGGAAATTGCTCTACTGCTTTTTGAGTGGCTGAGGTTTGTATAGATCGATTTGCATAGATTGTAGATCGATTTTTCATATAATTATCCGAATAAAGGAATGATCATTCCATAATAAAATAAATAA
>NZ_BBTF01000071.1:0-15622 GCF_000876115.1 Acinetobacter sp. NBRC 110496 | reverse complement strand
AAGTTTCAATAAAGTACCACTGATCAGCTATATAATTCGCTGATTCATCCTTCAGATCAATATAATGAATACGTATTCCTCGTTCATACATGTGATCAGGAATTTGTAGCCTCCAATTTTTGGCCAAACTTAGCCTGTCCGCTAAAAGATATTGGGGATCATAAGAACCTGCCGATAAGGTATGGGCATTAAAATAATCTTCATCTAAATATAAACAAATTTCACTAGCAAACATATCTGGTTGCACAATGACACATGCCACTTTACAGAATTTTAGTCCTTGAGGTTTTGCTTCAATTAAATACTGACAAGCATTAATAAGATATTGAGCACACTCAGCCTTTATTTCTTGTTGAGCATGTTTTCCTTGAACCATATTCATGGGTACAGGTATCTTCCAATTATAATATCGCTCTTTATACCCCTCTAAATCAGGAAAATATCCTTTAAAACTTTCACTCCAACACTTAAAATTTCTTAGTTTACGTGGAATTCCCCGTTCTTTTTTATTTGATAATGCAAACCGTCTCATTTTTATATTCCATTTAATCATCATAAAAAAAAGCGCCCTTAATCAGGACGCTTTTTTATACAACTTAATTCAATTAAGCAGTCAATTCTTTAACCGCAGCAACAACCGCTTCACTGGTGATACCGAAGAATTGGAACAAGTCTTTTGCTGGTGCAGATTCGCCGTAAGTCGTCATACCGATCACTTTGCCGTCTAAACCAACAAACTTCCACCAGTAATCCACATGAGCCGCTTCTACCGCTACACGCGCGCGGATATGCGCTGGTAATACCGCTTCACGATATGCAGCATCTTGCTTCATAAACTCTTCAGCACATGGCATAGACACAACACGCACACCTTCAAGCTGTGCATATGCTTCCATCGCCAATGAAACTTCTGAACCTGTTGCGATGATAATTGCTTTTAACTCGCCTTTTTCTTCAGCAAGTACATAACCACCTTTTGCAACGTTTTGAATTTGAGCTTCATTACGTGCTTGGAATGGCAAGTTTTGACGAGAGAAGATTAACGCTGATGGGCCATCTTTACGTTGAAGTGCAGATTTCCAAGAAACAGCTGCTTCAACTGTGTCACATGGACGCCAAGTATTTAAGTTCGGCGTACCGCGTAACGATGCAATTTGTTCGATTGGTTGATGCGTTGGACCATCTTCACCTAAACCGATCGAGTCGTGCGTATACACATGAATCACACGTTGCTTCATCAATGCAGACATACGTACAGCATTGCGTGCATATTCCATAAACATCAAGAATGTTGCAACGTAAGGAACAAAACCACCGTGTAAAGCCACACCGTTTGCAATTGCGGTCATACCGAATTCACGAACACCGTAATACACATAGTTACCCGCAGGGTTGTCTTGTACGCCTTGGCAACCTTTCCAAAGTGTTAAGTTAGAACCCGCCAAGTCAGCAGAACCACCTAATAACTCAGGAAGTAATGGACCAAAGGCCTGTAAGGTATTTTGGCTTGCTTTACGTGTTGCAATGGTTTCTGCTTTTGCGTTGGTTTCAGCAATAAATGCATCTGCCTGTGCAGCAAATTCAGCAGGTAAATCGCCATTGATACGACGTAATAATTCAGCCGCTTCAGTTGGATATTTTGCTTGGTATTGAGCGAACAATTCATTCCAAGCTGCTTCAGACGTTTGACCTTTTGCTTTTGCATCCCAAGCTGCATATACATCTTCAGGAATAACAAATGAATCTTCTTTCCAGCCTAATGCTTCACGGGTTAAAACGATTTCGTCTTTACCCAATGGTGCACCATGGCAATCTTCTTTACCTTGTTTATTTGGTGAACCTAGACCAATAATCGTTTTACAGATAATGATCGTTGGTTTATTGGTTTCAGCTTTCGCTTCAACAGTTGCTTGGCGAATGGCAGCGGCATCATGGCCGTCTACACGAAGAACTTGCCAACCATACGCTTTGAAACGCTGTTCAGTGTCATCACTGAACCAACCTTCAACTTCACCATCAATCGAAATACCATTGTCATCATAGTACGCAACAAGTTTACCGAGACCCAGAGTACCTGCAAGTGAACATACTTCGTGAGAAATACCTTCCATCAAACAGCCATCACCCAAGAAACAGTAAGTGAAGTGATCAACAACATTTAAACCGTCTTTATTGAACTGAGCGGCCAAAGTTTTTTCAGCTAAAGCGAAACCAACCGCATTGGCAATACCCTGCCCCAAAGGACCTGTTGTAGTTTCAATACCAGGCGCATAACCATATTCAGGGTGGCCAGGTGTTTTAGAATGTAATTGACGGAATTGCTTTAAATCTTCAATAGATAAATCATAACCAGTCAAATGCAATAATGCGTATTGCAACATTGAACCATGGCCATTCGACAATACGAAACGGTCGCGGTTCGCCCATTGCGGGTTGCTTGGGTTATGATTTAAAAATTCACGCCAAACCACATCAGCGATATCTGCCATCCCCATTGGTGCACCTGGATGCCCTGAGTTTGCTTGTTGCACAGCATCCATTGCCAAGACACGAATTGCGTTTGCAATACGACGTTCATTTAAAGGGGTTGTCATAAGTCAGAATCCGATTAAATCAAATAAGATGAGAGAAGATGAGAAACCATCTTTCAAAAACTGAGACTATTGTCTTAAAAAAACGACAGTGGGTAAAGTGCAATACACGATATTTCTTATTTTTCCCGCATTCATTTGGTATTCTGAGGGCAAATGTTCATGTGATAAACAGCTCACATAATATTAGTACCTGAATTTTACTTCTGAATTACAAATTTATTCATATAGAAAACACCAAATATCACTTTTACTGATACTCATATCAATAAAAACATCATGAAAATGAAATAAATTCATGCTTTTTAGTCAGCTTGTGCTAGTCCTATGCGCCAAGTCGATGTAACATACTCTGTCTTTTTGAAAATACCAATGATAGGACGTTCATGCGCGAGTATGCTGTTTTTACTTCAGAATCTGTAAGCGAAGGTCATCCAGACAAAATGGCTGACCAAATTAGCGATGCAATTTTAGATGCAATCCTAAAAGAAGACCCGTATGCGCGTGTCGCTTGTGAAACATTAGTAAAAACAGGTGCGGTTGTTCTTGCTGGTGAAATCACAACCACAGCAAATGTGGACTTTGAAGCGATTGTACGTCAAACCGTAAACGGAATTGGCTACCACCATTCTGACCTCGGTTTTGATGGTTCAACCTGTGCTGTAATTAACATGATCGGGAAACAGTCTCCCGAGATTGCACAAGGTGTTGACCGCCAGAAACCGGAAGATCAAGGTGCTGGTGACCAAGGTCTTATGTTTGGTTATGCAAGCCGAGAGACAGATGTACTCATGCCTGCTCCAATCTCTTATGCGCACCGCTTAATGGAGCGTCAAGCAGAATTACGTCGTTCTGGTATTTTACCGTGGTTACGCCCAGATGCGAAAAGCCAAGTCACTTTTGCTTATGAAAATGGCAAACCAGTACGTTTAGACGCTGTTGTACTATCTACTCAACACGACCCTGAAATTTCTCAAATTCAGCTTAAAGAAGCGATTATTGAAGAAATCGTTAAGCCGATCATCCCTGCTGAAATGTTCCATGCCGGTACGAAATTCCATATCAATCCAACAGGTATGTTTGTGATTGGCGGTCCTGTAGGTGACTGTGGTTTAACAGGCCGTAAAATTATTGTCGATACTTATGGTGGTATGGCACGACATGGTGGTGGTGCTTTCTCTGGTAAAGATCCATCGAAAGTTGACCGCTCTGCTGCTTATGCTGGCCGTTATGTGGCAAAAAATATTGTTGCTGCTGGTTTGGCAGACAAATGTGAAATCCAAGTGAGTTATGCAATTGGTGTGGCAGAACCAACATCGATTTCTATCAATACCTTCAATACTGGTAAAGTATCAGATGAACTAATCATTCAATTGGTGCGTGAACACTTTGATCTACGTCCATACGGAATCACACGTATGTTGAATCTGATTCAGCCGATGTATAAGCAAACTGCAGCTTATGGCCACTTTGGTCGCGAAGGTTCTGATTCTGCGTTTACTTGGGAAAAAACAGACAAAGTTGAAATCCTTAAAGATGCTGCTGGATTGTAATCCGCACTGCTCTTTCATAAAAAAGCTCGCAAATGCGAGCTTTTTTATTTCCCCCAAGATTATTTACTTGAATTGGTATTATCTTGTTTAAACATTTCAAATAGGGAGGTGTTTTGAACAGGTTGATCTTCTTGATGATGTTGAGTATATAAATGCGCAAGCTTGATCACCACAACTACAGCCAAACAAGCTGCAACACAAAACATCCATAAACCATACGGGCTACGAATATGATGAGAACCGCAATATGGGCACTCTTTATCTGTTGATGCGACGACCTTGTCACAACATGCACAATGATATTGATATAACATCATTTATTCCTCCTACCACTTATTTTTTATTTTCTTTTTACAACAATTTCAAATGTTGCAATTTTATCCTAAGAGAAAAAAAACGAGAATTCAATCTTGTTTTCTGACCTACGCATTCAAATTAACAAATTTTTATGACAATTTGGTTAGACTCCTATTTTCAATAAAATCTTTAAGTTATTAATATTATTTTGATCTTTCACGTAATTTGCTAAAATAAGCTATTTACGAATTGTGGGATAAGCATGACCCAACTAATCAACAAAGGTGGATTTCGCGAACGAGCCAATCGCAGTCGAAAATACAAACAGTCTGAAAATGAAATCACCACACTACCACCAAGCCATTACCAGCCACAAACTAAAGAGATAGGCCAACCTGCTGGTTTAAACCAAACATCAAGCCAGCAATATAAAAAAGATGACGCATAAAAAAAGCACACTTTAGAGAGTGTGCTTTTCTTGATTTGAAACTTATTAAAAAATCAGTTCACATCTTTAAATTCAATTTTCTTTTGATCAGGCTTCACTTCACGTGCTTCACCGTCAATAATGCTTGAATCACGGTATTGACCACCACTCTGCTGATTTTGCATATCCTGCATTTGACGCATCAGATCAGCAAACGGGTTCTGGCCAGCAGCACCTCCCCCCATTCCACCCATCATTTTTTCCATCATGGCTTGTTGACGTTTCGCCATGGTTTTCATTAAAGCATTACGGAATGCTGTCTGAACCGATGGAATCAATATCAATACCGCCAAAAAATCAGAAATCAAGCCTGGAATCATTAACAGAAAACCAGACATTGCAATTGCAAGCTTCTTGGTGACTGCTGGATCATTACCCATTTGACCACTCATCTGCATTTGCTGTAATTGCGGCATAATGCTTGATGTACTTGAACGAACCATATTCAAGCCAATGAAGAATGCGATAATAAACCAGAAAAACACATACCACATACTTCCAACGAGGTCACCCACGCCAATCCAGACCAAAACTTCAGCAATTGTGCCAAATACCACGATAAGAAGTAGATTCATGTCAAATCTCGAAATTAAAACCTTGTGCAATCTTGATGAATCAGTCTTGACACAACAAATAAAATAAACTTAATAAACTAATTGATGGGTACATTTCTCAATTTATCAAGTCTTCTGTAACCACTCGTATAAAAAAGCTCCCAATTAAATTTAATCTAATTGAGAGCCCAAATACTCTTTTAACAATTAGCCACAAGTCGCCTGAATAATCTTTTTAGACTTAGGATCAATCGTTACCGTTACACGATTTTCACGATAATCCATAGTAACAGGCTGATTTGGTCCAACACTGCGAACAATTTCCGACTTGGTCTTTTGTTTGATCTGCTCTTCGCTTAATCCTGACTGACCAATAAGCTTTGTCGCTTCATCAGCTAGACATTTTGGCTGGCTTGCACGAAACAATGCCCACTCCTCAACCACTTTACCGTTTGGCAGCTTACAGTATCCAACCTGACCATTAGCTTCATTACGAATTTCCAACTGGCCACCTTGCTCTACACAATATTTACTGGCAGGGTTTGCCATACCAATTTTTGGTGGCGTCATCTCTTTATTTGGTGTTGCTGAACACGCTGCCAATGAGGCTACAATTGCACCTAAAAGTAAGATCTTTTTCATGATTTGAATTCTGATAAAGTAAAAAGCAAAGATAACAAAATAATTTAGATTATTATGTCTATGATTTGAAACAGGAAGAAACCATATTTCCCCTCATCATAATTTACTTAAAGCACTCATAAACTTCTTAAATACATTCATTTTAGGTTTGTTTATCAGACTACCATATTGTTTATCTGTTATCTTTCTTAAGCGGTATTTCATCTCGCAGGCTATTTCTTCATTTTCGCTTTGTGCATATTGCCTTATTAAAGCTATCGCTTCTTCAGTACCAATATCCGCTAAGGCATGACTAAACCATTTTGTGATGACCCCATCATCATCAGAAGCCGTATACTTAAACCGCTTAAAACACTGCTCTAGAACCTTTGCAATACTAGCCACACTTGATGGATGGGCAATATCTTACAGCTCTTTTGTTACCATTTGATGCTGGTCATGCCCATCTAACAATAATAAATGATTTAAAGCAGAAACCCTGATCTCTTGATTCTCCATCTCAAATACTAAATCAGCCACAAATTCAAGCATATCAGCATCACTTTGCTGAACACCACGCTCAAACATTTCAATCAAGTAAGTGAGTTTGTTTTTACCAGCAATATTCACACTTCCCCAGAATGCATCTACTTTTGCATAAAAATCCGAAACTAAATCTACCTTTAAGATACTCATCATGATTATTGAATAATAATAAACTCCAACCGAATTGCCTCATCAACCAAATAGTGCTCTTTAATGATATAAAAATAAGGTCGTGTATCAATCCACTCATCCATTTCCATGATGGCCTGTGTGTACCCCGTTACTGCTGAAAAATCTTTCACTTGTATAATATCCATAGACTTCATCCTTTTTTTATTTAGCCTAACATATTATATTTATTCATATATAGAACAAAATAAAGCCTAATCAGTCATTCGTCATAGCCTTCTACCATGCAACTTTTTCCTTGAAAAAACAGAAAAATGCCTCTCACTTAAGAGGCATTTTCCCAAAATAAGAATACGGGTTAAAACGATACCATTTTCCCTGGATTCAACATTCCTGTAACGCCGTATCAACCTTTAGACATTGCAAGCGCGATTGGCGCCAAAAAACGGCCAAATAGAATATCGCTACGCTGAATTTTAGTGAGCATTTCATAATCCGTATTCACACCAGACAAATCATCCGCAATAGCCTTACTGATACGCACCGTTTGCGCTACACCATGCCCACTCTATTTTAGATAGCGTTAATCGACAGCTAGCAACAAATTGCCAGCCAAAATCAGAAGAAACGGCAAGTTAAAATTGATCGTTGCTTAAAAGCATCGACTAGAAATTAAAAAAGCACCCGAAGGTGCTTTTCTCTCTTATAGGCTGGTCGCAATCAAGACCACAAAGCTGAACAACAACGAACCCAAAGATCTTTTACAATGTACATGAACTTCTTGCTCAAACCCTTGAGCATACGGCTCCAAGTTTTCCATAACTTTAACGCTCATTAAATGTACTACACTTGTTAATTTGCCTAATAAATTAACAAGAATAAATTAGCAAAAAGTCGTATATCTGACTAGTGCAATTTTTCAACCAAATCGTTAATTTATGACAAAAAGTGGCAGTTTATTAAAATTAATTAAAAGAAAAACAAATACGCCAAACAAAAGCCTGTTGAAAAGAATCGCGATAAAAAAAGCCCACCAATCGTGAGCTTTTTTTATCGCATGATCTAATGATTACTAGATCACAGTAATTTGAGTTGCTTGTGGTCCTTTCTTGCCTTCACCTAAAATAAATGAAACGCGTTGACCTTCTTTTAGAACTTTAAAGCCAGAGCTTTGAATTTCGCTGAAATGAGCAAAAACATCTTGTCCAGAATCTGCATGAATGAAGCCAAAACCTTTAGTTTCGTTAAACCACTTAACAGTACCAGTAACTGTATCAGACATATACTTAAACCTATATTTAAAAAATTGGGACGCTTAGCAGCAAGCAACTTGGAATCATAAACTTTGAAAGGAAATCTGATAAAACGAAAGGTTTGTCTAAAAACTACGAGATCAAAGATTTTCTGAATCAACAGTGTTATTCTTCTAGTCCATTTAACTATACACGAATTTACATTTTTCACGCAATCTCTATCTCTTTACATCAGCTAAAATGAGATTTTTCTACAGAATTTTTCACAACGAAGAGTAAGCATCATTATTTTTTTATCTTAATATTCATAAGATTAAGCAACTACAAATTCCAAATCATGCTTTTTATATAATTTTTTAACATATTATTTCATTTCCTTTGGCTCGCAAATATCTATCATTCACTGGCAGTTTCAAGCTTTTTTTGGGGCACAAAAAAAGCCCACAGAGTGTGAGCTTTTTTTTCACTGGTCTAAAGTAATTAGATAACAGTAATTAGAGTTGCTTGTGGTCCTTTTTTACCTTGACCAAGAACAAACGAAACACGTTGGCCTTCATTCAATACTTTGAAGCCCTTGCTTTGGATTTCGCTGAAATGAGCAAAAACATCTTCACCAGAGTCAGCTTGAATAAAACCAAAACCTTTAGTTTCGTTGAACCACTTAACAGTACCAGTAACTGTATCAGACATACCTTTAAACCTTTTAAACTTTGTTCATTTATGAATTAAATCAAAATTTTTACATAATGATTTAATACAATCTATCTGTATTAAATAGATACTACAAGTATGTGAACCATTTATGTCAATCGATAAAGTTGATTAACATCGGTATAGAAACTATTCCCGTCTAAATTAAAGTCAATCTCTCGACCTGATTCCAACAGTACTTTCTTTCCTACTTCCACCCATTTAAAGCCATTCAACGTATTTTGCTGACGCTTTAACGGGATGATTCGCACACAAATCTCATTGCCATTTATGGCTTTGGCTACACGCCATTCATTAATAATTTTCAACACAAAATCACTCATTCCTGAGCTCAAGTGATCGATTTGGATTTACTATAACGCTAGATTAATTGAGAGAGGATAACTACAATTCTAGAATCTAATAATTTTTAGCTTTCTTTAGGGTTATTTCAGCTAACTTAATTGCTGCTTACTCTTTAAGATAACAACAATTCAATAATCACAGAGCTAATATTCAATTAACTTTTAAATTGGTAGCGGGAGCTGGATTTGAACCAACGACCTTCGGGTTATGAGCCCGACGAGCTACCAGACTGCTCCATCCCGCATCAACATTTGATCATCACATCTGATCAATGAGATGCTTTATACGCCCATCTCCCCCACAATGCAAATTTTTTTTATAAAAATCGCATATTTTCCTTACTAACGTCTAAATTAAGTACAAATTGATCATTTTTCATTCTTTTATATAATTCTCTAAAGTGCACTTAAACCTCCCCTCAATTTGAGATTGTTTACATGTAATTTTAAGAATTGTTCAATAAAACAACTATTCTCTTATAATTCAAAATACTACAAAAAAATTATGCAGTGAAAACCCCATTATGTAACAATATTGGCAATCTTTTCTTTTTATAGTGCTTCATGTCATTAATTATTGGTATTGACCCTGGTTCACGCTTAACAGGTTATGGAATTATCGAAAAAGATGGCAATAAGCTGCGGTTTGTTGATGCAGGAACCATTCGTACTGAAACACAAGGTATGCCCGAACGTTTAAAACGTATTTTTGCAGGTGTGGAACGTATTGTTAAATTTCATGGCCCGACAGAAGCAGCGGTCGAACAAGTATTTATGGCACAAAATCCCGACTCGGCTTTAAAACTTGGTCAGGCACGGGGCGCGGCCATTGCAGCATTGGTCAATCTGGACTTACAGGTTGCAGAATACACCGCTCGCCAGATTAAACAGTCGGTTGTCGGTTACGGCGCTGCGGATAAAGAACAAGTACAAATGATGGTCATGCGTCTACTCAATTTAACCATTAAACCACAGGCCGATGCTGCCGATGCGCTTGCTGCTGCAATTTGTCATGCCCATGCTTCTGGCAGTATGAGCAAAATGGCAGTACTCAATGCTTTAGGGGGTATGGCGCGTGGACGTAGTCGTGCCAGTACCAGACGACGTTAAATTAGGAACAAACCTATAAATAAGTAAAAAACCAATATGATTAAAAGTAATCTATTAGATAAGGTCATCAAGCCTTGTATAGACTTTAAAGAAAAGTTAGAAAATTTGATTAAAGGGTACGGCTTTGTCCCCATTTCTTATTATGCTGACTCTAAGAAAGAAATTGCTCACAAAATTCTTCCCATATTACGATCATATAGAAAATTAATTATTAAAAAAGACAATATATCTCTACCTACATGGGTTGTAGACTCAAAGTATCCTCAAGATTTCAGTGATGATGAGCTAAATTACATCTGGTTGGACTATCTAAATAAAATGATTCTTGCTTTTGAGTTGGTCTTGGAAGGAAATCATAGTACAGAGGCTGAAAAACAAATCGAGGAAGGTTTGAGGTTATTTACAAGCTATTATCAGCATTTATGGGATTAATCTAAAAGCAATCGAATTAAAAAAATCTAACTCCTCCTCATCACCATCAATAAAAATTATTGATTCACCACATGATAAATCATTTCCCCCATTTTATGCGCTTGCAACCCCCTTACTCCCTTCTCAGCCAGCAGATCACCTGCCTGCGCATGCAAACTGACGATTTCATGCAAAGCAATCTGTTGATGAAATTGAGCTTTTAAACTGGCAATCATGCCTGCCAGTACATCGCCCATGCCTCCTGTTCCCATCCCCGCATTACCCTGCGTACAGATAAATAATTGTTCTTCTAAAATTAAACTACCCGCGCCTTTTAACACCCATTGCCCTGCATATTTTTGCTGTAACTGTTGAATGGCAGCGATACGGTCTTGTTCTATATCCGCAGCAGTACACCCCAAAAGTGTTGCGGCCTCACCTGAATGTGGCGTTGCATAGAGATGCTGGTTTAATTGTTGCGGATGCTTGGCCAGAAACCACAAGCCATCGGCATCAAGTACAACCTCTAAATGAGAGTTTTGCTTGAGCAAATTAAACCATTGCTGATAAATCGTTTCCGCCCACTCATCTCTTCCCAAGCCCATCCCAAAACAGACGGCATCCACCTGTGTTAATAGCTGTTGGATACCTTCTTGGTCTAAGCTATTAATATCACGCAGCATAATATTCGGTGACCGTGCCAAAATGGCTTGATGATGTTTGGCATGACAGACTACACTGACTTTGCCTGCCCCTGCATGGAAAGCAGCTTCAGCAGCCATAATGACTGCACCTCCCATCTCGGCATGTCCACCTACAACCAATACATGACCATAACTACCTTTATGCCCAAAAGCCTGACGTTTTGGCAAAACGATTTTTTCGGGTGACAGATAGGCAAATGGTTTTAAGTCTTGGTCAACTGGAATCAAACTCAGCAAATGTAGTTTTCCCACATATTGCTTGCCTTGACCCGTAAACAAGCCCGCTTTGTAGCCCAGAATCGTAAAGGTTTGATCGGCTTGTACTGCACAGGGCAACGTTTGTCCTGTATTGGCCTGTAAACCGCTGGGGATATCGATTGAAACTTTTAAACCTGTTTGCAAATTATAAAGCTGAATAATTTCTTGCCACTTTTGATCAAGTGCTCGATTGAGACCAATGCCAAATAAGGCATCAATATGACAATCAAAAGTAGGGATTTTTTGCTGAACTGCGTTTTCTGACAATAAATAATCAATGCTTTGAATATCAACTTGATGAGACTGTGCATAATCTGCGGCTTGTTTTAAATCTACTGATTGGCCGAGTTCAGTCGCATAAACAGTGATGTTAAATCCCTGCTGCTTCAGAAATGCAGCAATATAATAGCCATCGCCAGCATTATTGCCTTGCCCACACCAAACTGCGATCTTTTGAATTTTATTTTGCTGGAATTGAGGAATTAACTGTTGGGAGATTGTCCAAGCTGCTTGCTGCATGAGTCCTAAAGATGAATTTTGCTGAGCAAACCAACGCTGCTCCCATGCTTGGATACTTTGGCTATGGTAAACTACAGCTTGCATGTTTTTCTCCTTATTATCGGTTTATGGCTTCAAGCACATCTTTTCAAACACAGTCCCAGAAAATGCCTGACAAAATCGAGCTACAGCAGCTTGATTCTCAAGCGTTGAAAGACTGGATCAAAGCACAGGCATTAGACTTGGGCTTTGCTGATTGTGTCATTGCCAAACCAGATGCTCAAGATCAAATGCCACGTTTCAAAGAATATTTAGAACGCGGTTATCATGCCGATATGCACTATTTAGAAGAAAACTTGGAAAAGCGCGCTGATCCAACCTTGCTCGTTCCTGGTACAAAAAGCATTATTTGTGTGCGCATGAACTATCTTGTGGCATCACCCAAGCCCCGTTATGTGCCATTTGAACCCAATTCTGCCATTATTGCACGCTATGCACGTGGTCGTGACTATCATAAAGTCATGCGTGGACGCTTAAAGACATTAGCGACTCGTATTAAAGAAAAAGTGGGCGATTTTGAATCTCGTCCTTTTGCTGATTCAGCCCCTATCTTTGAAAAATCATTGGCTGAAAGTGCGGGTATGGGATGGACGGGTAAACATACTTTGCTGATCCATAAAAAATCAGGTTCTTTTTTTGTTTTAGGCGAATTATTCACTTCGCTTGATCTGCCTTTTGATCAGCCTGCTACTGCACATTGTGGTTCATGTACAGCCTGTATCGACATCTGCCCAACACAGGCGATTGTTGAACCCTATATGCTGGATGCCAGAAAATGTATTGCGTATTTAACCATTGAATATAAAGGCATCATTCCTGAGGAATTAAGATCGGGTATCGGTAACCGTATTTTTGGCTGTGATGATTGTCAGTTGATTTGCCCTTGGAATAGCTTTGCTAAAAAGGCTTCAATTCCAGACTTTGACCCGAGACATAACTTGGATAACATCAGTCTATTAGAGATTTGGCAATGGGATGAAGCCACTTTTCTCGCCAATACTGAAGGCAGCCCAATCCGCCGTACTGGCTACCAATCCTTTAAGCGCAATATTGCAATTGGCTTAGGAAATGCTCCATACTCGGCTGAGATCGTGACGCAATTGCAAGATGCAAAAACGCGGCACGACGAGATCGTTAATGTACATATAGATTGGGCAATTCAACAGCAATTGCAGCAAATAAAAGTACATTGAATAGAAAAATGATGTTTTTTGCCCTTTGGCTTTGGCACGATTTCTGTATGATGAATCTCAATGTCTGTAATCAATCATCATGGATATAACAATGACTTTACGTAATGACTGGACTCGTGATGAAATCCAAGCTTTATATGACCAACCTTTTCTAGACTTAGTATTTGAAGCCCAAGGTGTGCACCGTCAGCATTTCCAAGCGAATTCGATTCAGGTCAGCACATTACTTTCAATCAAAACAGGGAAATGTCCTGAAGACTGTAAGTACTGCTCGCAATCTGCTCGTTACGACTCTAAGTTAGAAGCAGAAAAGCGTATTGCTGTTGATAAAGTCATTCGTGAAGCACTTGCAGCAAAAGAATCGGGTTCATCGCGTTTCTGTATGGGCGCTGCTTGGCGTAACCCACATGAGCGTGATATGCCTTATGTGTTGGAAATGGTGCGTGAAGTCAAAGCATTGGGCCTAGAAACTTGTATGACTTTAGGGATGCTGAACCAGTCTCAAGCGGAACGCTTAAAAGATGCAGGTTTGGACTATTACAACCACAACCTAGATACATCTCGTGAATACTATTCACATATCATTAGCACACGTACTTTTGACGACCGTCTGGATACTTTAGATCATGTTCGCCAAGCAGGTATGAAAGTATGTAGTGGTGGTATTGTGGGATTAGGCGAAAGCCGTAATGACCGCATCGGTTTGTTACATGAACTTGCGACCATGCCAGTACATCCAGAGTCAGTACCCATTAACATGTTGGTTCCAATCGAAGGTACGCCTTTGGCAAATGTTGAAAAATTAGATGTCATTGAATGGATTCGCACGATTGCGGTTGCACGTATCATCATGCCTCATAGTTATATCCGTCTTTCAGCAGGTCGTGAGTCATTGAGCGATTCAGATCAGGCGCTTGCCTTTATGGCCGGTGCAAACTCACTCTTCTCTGGTGAAAAACTTCTTACCACCCCAAATGCGGGTGAAGGCAAAGATCAGGTCTTATTTGCCAAATTAGGATTGACTGCAGAAAAACCAAAACCGACGGTTGCAGAACTCTCTGTCGATGCCATGAGTGCATAAACAAAAAAGCCTTGTCAGATGACAAGGCTTTTTTTATATATGATTAAATTGATGTCACCAAAATGCCGTATTTGGCATTTAAAAACATTCCAATACGAATAACATCAACACCTGCTGCATGTGTCACTGACAATTCCTGTGTATGTACATCAAAATGAAATGAATCAAAAATGTCTTGATGCTGCATCAGCCATAGAATGGTGTCAGTAATACTGTCATCTACCGTATAGGTTTCTGCCTTAAAATCTTTATTCATAAAACTTTGTATATCTTCTATTGATCTTTTTATCATAACGGATCAACAGATTTAACGCAGCTTGTTAAAAAAACACTTAGTAAACGATATTGCTAAGTGTATAAACTCTTTATTTGCTCTTAATGCTTAAGCCACTTGTGGACTTACAATGCTTTGACCCGCTTTCAAGCTTGCAACAGCTTTTGGGTTGAACTCTAGTGTTAGCACGTGATTATCTAAATGGACATGATAAGATTGGATCAATGACTGCTGCCCCTCATCCGTTTCAAGCACGTATTCATCTGCAATATTTAAAATACCTTCTAGATTGGTGGTACTTGAGGCACGATCATGACTGAATAAGTCATAAATTGTCTGCAAATTAAAGCTTGTCTGCTGTTCCGTAGGATGGCTTTTTAAATGACTTTCTAGGAATAAAACAAACTTGTGTGCAAAGAAATAATAGTTCGGTTTGTGGGTATAAAGCATGTTCATTGAAAGCTCCTTTAACGGTGTTTTTTTCATCTAATCATGACTAAAAAACTAAGGATTTAACCTTAAAAATTTCTTAAAAGAACTTTGCGCTTTTTGTTAACGAGCTTAACAATTCAGCTAAAAACTTGATTATTCATCTAAATTATTATTCAAATTATACGAATAAAATCACATAAAAATATAATTCCTGCTATTTTTCGATCAAAAAATAATCAAATAGGCCTTTTTTATAAAAGTAAAAAACAATCAGTCTTAAGCAATATTAAACAAAACAGCTCTGAAAGTAAGTTTCAGCAAAAATAAAGTTTCCTCATATCAACAACTTATTTATGATCGGAAATTCTGATCAAAACCCCCGTAAAAAATGTGATCAGTTTGCAATTTCACAACCTACTGATATATATTTCGCACATTACTTGTTCAGCGCAAAAATTCAACTGAGAAGTAATTTTAATTCAAACTTTTAGCTGATGTATTCGAGAAACTAGGCA
>NZ_BBTF01000072.1:0-15387 GCF_000876115.1 Acinetobacter sp. NBRC 110496 | reverse complement strand
GGCGACATATCATGATCCATGCCTTTCATTGAAGACATGTCGTGATTCATGCCCGCCATAGAAGACATATCATGCCCCATCCCCATATCTTCCATAGTTAATAAAGAACGAGGACGTGACTTCGGCATTTTGATTTGATTTATTGGAGGAGTATTCTCATCATGTAAGGAACCAACTGAAAAACCACTCCTATCAATTGATTCTGCTTCAATTTGATAATTTGATTGTTTGGGTTCTACAATAACATCATACGTTTCAGCCGTCCCTATTCTGAATTCATCAACCGGAACAGGTTTCACTGGTTGCCCATCTGCACTGACTACCGTCATTTTCAAGTTAGGGATTCTGACGTCAAAGAATGACATTGCTGAGGCATTAATAAACCGAAGACGTACTTTTTCACCCGTCTTAAAATTACCAGTCCAATTTTGTTCTGGAGTCTTACCATTCATCAAAAAAGTATATTTTGTCACATCAGACATATCTGTCTTGAGCATTCGCATCTGGTTCCACATCGAACGGTCTTGCCATGTTGCTTTTAAACCATCTTTTTTAATTTGTTTAAAAACATCAAAAACAGTTTCACGACGGTTCTGATAATAGTCAGCTTCTTTCTTTAGATTATTCATGATTTTATCACTAGTTGAATCATGAAAATCTGAAAGTAATACGACATAATCCTTATCTGTTTTCTCAGCTACAGTTAAAGGTGTCCTATTTTTGGGGTAAATGACTAACGGACCATACAAGCCCTCTTGTTCTTGACCTTTACTATGCGAATGATACCAATAGGTACCATTTTGGCGTACCTTAAACTTATATTCGTAGGTCTTATTAGGGGCAATACCGTCAAACTGATTAAATCCGGGTACGCCATCCATGATGCCCGGTAGAATTAACCCGTGCCAATGAATAGAAGAATCTTGTTTTTTTAGCTTGTTATGGACACGAATAATAGCATCATCACCTTCCTCAAACTCAAGAAGAGGTGCAACAAATTTCCCATTAACCGTAATTCGTTTTAAAGGCTTACCTGTGATATTCACCGTTTGCTCAGCGATTGTTAAATCATATTCTTTAACTGCTGCCACAACCCAAGTTGATGAAAATAAACCGACTCCTATTAAAAGGACATGCGTTAATTTTGTAGACATTTATTTCACCTATCTAATATAAGGATGGGAGAATCAAGCAAACCTATTATTCGCTTTAATTTCCCCCGATCTTTCATTTATCGTATTTGTTATTTATTTGATGTATTTGACATGTTCATCTTTGAGTGGTCCATGTTCATCATACTGGAATTATCCATATTACTCATTTTAGATTGCCCCATATTCATCATCTTAGAATGATCCATCTGAGACATATCCGTCATGTTACCATGCTCATGCTGACTATGATCCTGTTGGGTTTTATCATCATTCTTCATATTACAAGGTTTTTGACATTTCTCTTGCGTCTTTGAATCGGCTTTAATTTCAGACACAACTGTAGTTCCTTGTTTCACATCTGCTGCCCAAGACTGAGTTCCTACAATTAAAGTACCAACACACATAAGAGTGGTTAAGCTACGGCTGAATAGAGTTTTCATGTTTTGCTCCAAAAATTAACTTTATGTAAATACCTTAAAGGCCTTCACTAAACATCTATGTGACATGAAAATGACATTTTTGTAATCTACAACGAATCACGTATTTATAACGTTATTATGTTCTTAATGAGTGATATGGGATTTTTATCAATGAGAATCTTACTAGTTGAAGATGAACAAAAAACCGGTGACTACCTTAAACAAGGTCTATCTGAAGCTGGGTATATAACGGATTGGGTAACGGATGGATTATCTGGTAAACATCAAGCGCTTTCCGAAGAATATGACCTCATCATTTTAGATGTGATGCTTCCAAAGCTAGATGGTTGGGATATCATTTATGATATCCGAAAAAGTGGCAAAACTATGCCTATTCTTTTTCTTTCAGCACGTGATCAAATTGAAGATCGTGTGAAAGGCTTGGATTTAGGTGCTGATGATTATCTAGTCAAGCCTTTTGCTTTTGCTGAGTTATTAGCACGAATTAAAAGCTTACTCCGACGGGGACAACAAAAAGAAGATAGTAACCTTATTACAATTGCTGATCTTGAACTTGATCTTCGTAAACGCCGCGTCACTCGCGCTGGGCAACGTATTGACTTAACAGCTAAAGAATTCGCGCTGATGGAATTATTTATGCGTAGACGTGGTGAGATATTACCTCGTACGCTCATTGCCTCTCAAATATGGGACATGAATTTTGATAGTGATACCAACGTTGTAGAAGTCGCTATCAAACGTTTGCGCAGTAAAATTGACAGTAATTTTAGCCCAAAGCTGATACAGAACATACGTGGAATGGGGTATGTTTTAGAGGTAGAAGATGACTCGTAAATTGTTTAATGCAATCAGCTTTCGTATAGCAATCATCTTTTCTCTTTCTACTGTTATCATCTTAATGATTATGGGGTTGGTTATTCACAAGCTCGTAATGCATCATTTTGAAGCTCAAGACCGAACTCAATTAGAAGGCAAAATTCAACTTATAGAGAATCTACTTGAACAGAACCCATCTAACTCTCAAGAACTAAATTTATATTTAAAAGATGCCTTAATTGGACATCACGATCTGATTGTTCAGATTGAACGTCCAACAGGTCAAGTTATTTTTAGCTCAGCACCATCAGTAATTCATCCCCAAGCACTCAACAAATCAAAACAAGATCCATGGCTTGAATGGAAAATTAAAAATAAGACTTATCGTGGCTTAATTTATAAAAAGACTTTTGATCATAATGACTCGTTTATATCAGCTCAGATTATTGTTGGAATCGATACCTCTGAGCATCTACATTTCTTAAATGACTTTAGACGTCAACTTTTATACATTGGATTTGTGGGTACAATTTGTTTAATGTTCTTAGGGTGGTTCGCAGCATGGCGAGGGCTACGTCCAGTACAACAAATGGCAAAAGTAGCAGAGGGTATCTCAGCCCAACATCTTTCTGAACGTTTAGAAGTCGAAAATACTCCAACCGAACTTAAATCACTGGCTGTCGCTTTTAATGATATGTTAGATCGGCTAGAAGCCGCAGTAGAAAAACTTTCAGATTTTTCATCTGATCTTGCTCATGAAATAAGAACACCTATTAACAATTTGATGACTCAAACTCAAGTATGTTTATCTCGTAGTCGAAATATTAATACTTATCAGGAAGTTCTATTTTCAAATTTAGAAGAGTTTGAGCATTTAGCTCGCATGGTCTCTGATATGCTATTTTTGGCAAAAGCAGAACATGGTCTACATTTACCTAACCTACAACAGGTTAATTTAGTTAAAGAAGTTTCAGCATTATTTGATTTTTATGATGCTATCGCTGCTGAAAAGGGAATGTCACTCGAACAGAGTGGTTCAGGTAGTATAAAAGGTGATCCTTTAATGCTACGCCGCGCTTTAAGTAATTTGTTATCGAATGCAATTAAATATGGCAAATCAGATTCGGTCATCAAAATCACATGCCAACAAAACTTTGATACAACAACATTCATCATTGAAAATGAAAGCTCCCCACTATCATCAGAACAACTTAATCGGTTATTCGATCGTTTTTATCGAACAGATGTATCTAGACAGAGAGTTGAAGAAGGTACTGGCCTTGGTTTAGCAATTACCAAATCTATTCTTGATGTGCATGGAGCTTCCATTCAAGCGACTTATAACGAGGGACATATTTCTTTTAAAATTATCTTTAAAAATTAGTGATATCTCGGTTATTAAGCACTCATTCTAATGATGCTTACCACTCATTAACTTACGCTAATGAGTGGTAAGTCGTGATTATTTTTGATGACGTAATCGTAAGGCATTACCAATTACCGATGCTGAGCTTAGGCTCATTGCTAATGCAGCAATCATAGGCGAGAGTAACCAGCCAGTAAATGGATACAGTACACCAGCAGCCAAAGGGATACCTAATCCATTATAGAGGAAAGCAAACATCAAGTTTTGTTTCATATTTTTAACAGTTGCCTCTGATAAAGAACGAGCAATTTCAATACCACGTAAGTCACCTTTTACTAATGTAACTTGGGCACTATTCATTGCTACATCAGTACCCGTGCCCATTGCGATTCCAATATCAGCTTGAGCCAAGGCTGGTGCATCATTAATTCCATCACCAGCCATAGCAACAATTCTCCCTTCTTTTTGCAATTTTGTGACCAAATCTAATTTATCAGCAGGTTTAACCTCACCATAAACCTCACTAATTCCTAACTTAGCCCCAACTGATTTTGCTGTAGTTAGCCCATCACCTGTTGCCATGATGATTCTTAAACCTGAGTCTTCCAACGATAAAAGGGCCTCTGGAGTGCTTGCTTTGATTGGATCTGAAACTGCCAGAAGACCTAGCAGTTTTCCATCGGCTGCCAAATACATAACACTGGCACCTTCAGCTCTTAATACCTCTGCTTGTGGAATAAGAGTGTTAACAGATATCCCTAATTGCTTCATCAGTGCCGTATTGCCTAGCGCTAATTTTTGTCCGTTTATCTCTCCATTAACACCAATACCTGAACCTGATTCAAATGAAGTAGGTTTACTTAAAGTAAGATTTCGCTCACGGGCGGCACGTACAATTGCATTTGCTAAAGGATGCTCACTGCCCTGATCTAAACTCGCAGCTAAACGGAGGACTTCATTCTTTTCATATCCTGAAGTGGCTACTACTTTATTGAATGATGGTTGTCCTTCTGTCAAAGTTCCTGTTTTATCAATAATCAATGTATCAATTTTACGTAGATTCTCTATTGCGGCAGCGTCTCGAAAAAGTACTCCATTTGATGCACCTCGCCCTGTTGCTACCATAATTGACATTGGCGTAGCTAATCCCAAAGCACATGGGCATGCGATGATTAAAACAGCTACTGCATTGATTAATCCATAAACCCAACTAGGTTCAGGTCCGAATAGCCCCCACCCCAAAAAAGTTAGAACAGCAATACCTATAACCCCCATAACAAATCGTCCTGCAACATGATCCGCCATCCGCTGCATAGGTGCTTTTGAACGTTGAGCCTGAGCAACCATTTGCACGATTTGAGAAAGTACGGTTGATGATCCAACTTTTTCTGATCGCATCACCAATGAACCATTCATGTTCATTGTTGCACCAATGACTTGATCACCCACACGTTTTGTAACTGGCACAGGTTCACCAGTTAACATCGATTCATCTACAGAGCTTGAACCTTCTGTAATGACTCCATCAACAGGAACTTTTTCACCGGGGCGTATCCGTAATAAATCGCCTACGTGTACATGAGATAGTGGAATATCTTCTTCTATACCATCAACACTGATTTTTCTTGCTGTTTTAGGTGCTAGCCCAAGTAGGGATTTAATTGCCGCTGAAGTTTGGGAACGTGCTTTTAACTCTAGCACTTGACCTAACAATGTGAGAGAAATAATCGCTGCGGTCGCCTCAAAATACACAGCAACACGCCCCATAGATACAAATGAGTCTGGAAATACTTGAGGTACTATTGTTCCAACAAGGCTGTATATAAAAGCAGCTCCTGTACCTATTCCAATCAAGGTCCACATATTTGGACTCCGATTCCAGATTGACTGCCAACATCTCACAAAAAATGGCATTCCTGCCCACAAAACAATTGGTAAAGTCAGTACCAGTTCCATCCAGCTTTGCACCTGCATTTCGAACCAGTTCAATTGATGACCAAACATTGCTAAGAAAACTACAATAATGGTTAGCGGTAAGGTCCACCAAAATCTATGCTTAAAATTCTTGAGTTCTGGGTTTTCATCAGCGTCATCTAAGTCAGGAAGTAAAGGCTCTAACGACATACCACAGATCGGACAATTTCCCGCATGGTTCTGTCTAATTTCAGGATGCATTGGACAAGTGTATATCGTGAAGGTATTAACATGAGCAGGCTGATTAACTTCATTTGAATCCTCACCATCCCTCTTTTGTGGTTCTTTTAACGTAACTACATTCTCAACTTTAGTAATATAAAAATGAGGATCACTTTTAAACTTTATGTGGCATTTCTCACTACAAAAGTAAAAAGTTCTATTTTTAACTTCTTCATAAAACTTGGATGCTTCTGTAACTGTCATACCACAGACAGGGTCAGTAAGTCTGTTATTGAGTACTTTGTTTTCATGATGATGGTCCATAAAAGCCTCCTTCATATTTAATTTTTTAAATTAATAATTTCATTAAGATGGAAATAGACTCCCTCTTATTAGTTTGTTTAGTGATCATTGTTTTCTTTAAAGCCAGTGTACCACTTGTGGTTTTTTAATTTTTAAAATGACAAAAATGTAATTTTGAAGTCATCGGGATGTTTCTCTCATCCTTTAATAATAAGCATGAGAAAGGTGATGACCAAGCAACCAATTGATGCATTTCATTCGGTCATTACTGAGCCCAAGATTAGTTTAAAGAGGATGAAGAAATGAAAATTTTCAAAAATAAAATGTCAGCTCTACGTAACACTCTCGTAGGTGCAACACTGATTGTTACTGCTTCAAGTGCATTTGCACACGTGAAACTTGAAAGTGCAATTCCTGCGATCAATGCTTCTGTAGCAAGTCAACCAAAAAACATAACACTCAATTTTGGTGAAGAAGTCATGCTAATGAACGTTAAGTTACTTGATGCCCAACGTAAGGATATCCCTTTGAACTACCAAATAACTCATGATATGAAAAAATCATTTGACGTAGCGGTTCCAAAACTAAAAAAAGGAAAATATACGGTGGTTTGGACCACAATGGGTACCGATGGCCATAACATGAATGGTGAATATAATTTCACTATTAAATCGGCAAAATAACAATGAGTGAAAATAGTCAACATGCCAGCAGCTTGCTGGCATGTTGCTATAATAAAGGGAGAAAAATATGATTCCTGAGACTTGGATATATGCAACATGGTTGGTTAAAGTCATTTTATATTTAGGGATTGCATTTGTTATTGGCGGTGCTTTCTGCTATTTCTTACTTGGACGTTATGTTGAAATCAAGGAGACTATTCTAAAATACATGACTATTGGTACAGGTTTAGGCCTTTTTTCAAGTGTTCTCGGCTTCTTCATTCTTATAGGAAGTTTTGCCAACACTGGCCTTTCAGGTATGTGGGATAGCAACTATATAAATATACTAGTCAATACTCCTACTGGACATGTCTCTATCATTCGATCAATCAGTTTTGCACTTTTACTCATATTTATGATAGTCAAATTTAGTAAAGGGACGATTGATATTTCCAAAACTGAAGGAGCAATCTTTACCATACTGCTCACACCAATCGTTTTAAGTTTTTCACAACTCGGACACGTCACGAATTTACCCTTATTCGCTCAAGCTTTGTTATCAATACATGTACTTGTAATGTCCTTATGGATGGGGTCGCTTTATCCATTATGGAAAACAAGCAAAAAAATTAATGGCTTACCACTTAAAGAACGTATGCATCTATTTGGGCAAATAGCAGCCTTTATTGTAGGAATACTCATCGCTTGTGGTCTTAGTATTGCTTTATTACTCTTTAAAGATTTTAATACTCTAATCAATACACCTTATGGGCATGGATTTATTATTAAAATATTATTTGTCCTAAGTATTTTATTGTTAGCAGCCTTTAACAAATGGTATTTCACACCTCGCTTACAAGACCCGAAATTTGCGAAACAATTGGGCTATGCCATTTTATTTGAGATGTCATTAGGTCTATCAATTCTTTTAGCCACTGGTTATATCACCACTGTAGTCGGTATTGAGTAAAAAAGGATCACGCTATGACTTCATGGATGAAGTACAATTTATTATTTTTCATTTTTTTGAATACGACATCATGGGCTGAACCTAGCACTTCAAAAACGATTCGCTCCTTAGATGATACCGAATTACGTAATATCACTGATCATAATCATGGCGACACCAAAGTCGAAGAGAATAAAGACCATCATTCTAAAGATAAACAACTACGTAATGAAGATAGTAGACAACAAAAAGTTATAAATGGATTAATGTTACAAAAGCCTAACGTACTACCGCCCTCCAAATAAACGATACTTAAGTAATGTTTATTGATTCAATAAGTAGTTCAAATTTTTTAATAAAAAATAGTAGCAATATTACTGTTGGGGGCTTCTTAGCCCCCAACAGTATTTAATTCAGAGCTTGAACCGACTGCTGTAAGCCTTTCTGAATATCTTGAACATGAGTGAGATCATGCGTTTGCTGATGCTCTGTTTGAGATTCAACGCTGTAAAACTCCTCCACTATATCCAAACCCTCTTCACCTCCCACCTCAAAGCAGGCATTACCATAACCCTGCCGTGCCACATGATCCAAAGCCTCCTGATAGAACCCTGCTGTCTTACTTTGTTCATCCATCTGTTTGGCTGAACTAATCGCATCTTTCAGGTTTGTGCCATCACGTAAAGTCAGATCCACGTAGTAGATCGGGGTACGGTAACTTTGTGTGGTGCTTTTACCTCGCAAGGTCAATTGCAATGGCAAACAAGAAAGTAAGTCACCCGATGCTGCGTGATAGTAACGAAGTCGAGCTGCCAAAGTGCGGATGCTGTTAAAGCCTGTGGTTCTAAAGATGAAAGTACCAAACTCATCTGATTCATCTAAGTTGACGTAGAGTCTGCCATAGGGCTTGCATAATCCACCCTGTGCCAATGGACATAAATCAGGGGATGGACAAGGATGTTGTTCAATGCCATTTTGACCGAGTCGCTGACAGCTTTCGCCATTGCCTGAACAGATTAAACGTCCAGTTTGGCGGTCAAATAGGCTGTACTCTGCTCTTAAGTTGAGATCGGGATCATTGAAGATCATGCGGACTGGAATGCTTCTCAGCTTTTGGTTCTGATTGGGCGCTTTGGCACGTAGTTGCTCATCCAGTGGATGTTTGACCCACCCATCTTTATTTTGGATTTGGCTGGTAATGGTAAATTGATCATCTTTTTCAGGCAGACGTTTTCCATTCTTTTCGACAATTTTGCCGATACTGATACGCCCCAACACAGGTGGGGTAATAGCTAAACCTTTAATCATGATGATGTACTCTATATAGATGTTGAAATGGCGTTTAAATTTGGATAAATAAATTTTGGGCATAAAAAATCCCATACTTGTTTGGGGTATGGGATCAGTTGGTTGGGGTGTTAGTTAAATTGAAATGGGTTACTTGGGTATCAGCCCTATCCACCATTCGGATAAATCTGAAAGCGTCGTGTTCCTGCTTTGGTTTGGGGAAATTGCTGTAGGTATTCAGGATGCTGTTTAAGCAATGATTTACTGTCTAGGCTGATTGAGTCTTGTGATTTCTTCCATGTGACTGAACCACCTGTAAATACCGCTCGCTCTGCTTCTTTCATCATCATTTGTAGTTGATGTTTCAGTTCATCAAAATACTGCTGGTGTTGTTCAACTTTATGTCGCTCCTCTAGTAACTGATTAAACAAATAATTAGCTTGTTCATTTTGGGTCAGGTCTTCTACTGTTAATGGAATCTGTTCAGGATAAAGTTGTTGCAAGGCTTTAGCTGCTGAATCCGAAGCATCTACACTGGGTGGAATACCTGTTTCGACACATTGCCAGAAATGACGTTCCGCATTAATGATGTGCTGAATCACAGTTTCATTACGAGTCACTTTATAGATTTTGGTTTCATGCCCACAGATCAAGGCACAAATATGCGCTGCCTGTTTACCTGTCACTGCCAATTGATGCTGTACCTGACACAGCACATATAAAGGCACGCCATCTCGCCATAGTTTTGCGCCATATTCCCCCACGGTTTTACATTCCAAAATTTGCACTTCTTCATTACCGACTACAGCATAATCCAAGTTCGCCAACATAAACTGTTTGTCTTCATCAGGGTGTTGCAATACTGCATTAACTCGACGGACTTTATGATTGGTGTGCATGCTGTAGTATTCAGCCACCAAAGGTTCTAGCTTTTTTCCCCAGTACAAGGGTGCGTAACCTGCACTTTCATCCTCGATGTTTTGTTGCATCCGCCCTGTCTTGATCATCCACAGTTCCAGCATCGACATATAGGGATTCAGTCCACAGGCCGTTGCTGCATCACTGCTGCCAATACCCTGTTTTCTGACTTCTAACCATTGTTGATAGTTCATCTGTTTGGTGTTGGCAAGTCTTTTTGCTGTAAGGGCTTTGGTCTTTCGTGGTTGCGTATTCGGTCGATCTCGTTTGGTTCGGGTTCCCACCTCAATCTGCTGAATGGATTGATTTAGATTCGGTAAATAGGGTTGTAGTGGTGGGTTATTTAGCGTGTTTTGAATTTGAGTATGACTATTCATTGCAATTATTCCTGTATCGATAAAATCGTAAAAGCTGAATTTTGGGCATAAAAAAGCCGCATGAGGGTGCGGCTAAAGGTGTTGCTGTGCTTGTACGGTGTTACTGTATGCTTAGGCTAATGGAGCTGGCTTAATTGAAACTGAATTTAGGCAATCATTCTCAATGCCTGTTCCAGACCACGCTGTTTAATGGCAGCCCCTGCACCAAACCATGCTGAATCGAGTCGATGATCGGTACTCATCGCTCGACGTTCATGGTCACAGAACTCGGTGATGCTGCACAATAATCCATAAGCGGTATCCTTGGCTGAACTCAGTTCTGCACCACGTCCATGTCCGTTAAACATGGTCATGACTTTCGACATGGCACGTCCATTTGGCTCGGTTTTATTGTCCGCTTTGGTTGGGGTGTTGATGCCTTGGTTTGGCATAGCAGCATTTCGATAGAACTGAATGATGCTTTCATCTTGTTCAGCCATAGTTAGGTTGGTATTGTTAAACACCGCATCAAAGAAGGCTGCTGCTTCCTGCTGAGTTACCTTACGCTGGCTCAGTTGTTTCATTTCATACATGTGTTCATCCCATGCACGGACTGAAATACCCAACTGTTGTTTAACTTTCTCAGCATCGAAACGAGTGCTGTGTGGGACTTTAACCACACCTGCACTGGTATTTTGTCCTTTGAGAGCAATTGCCAAAGTATTGTTACATACCACCCGGATACTGGTGAACTGTGCAGTGGTTGCTAGAGTGCCATCACAAGCCGTCGCTAGTAGAATATAGCCATTACTCACATCCTTACCCTTGAGTGCTGAAGTCTGTCCAGTCTTGGCTAATGCCCAGAATTTCTTGCCACCTTTCAGTACCCCTGCGGTTTCCAGTTCAAAGCCTGATTGCTCCGTCAGGTCTTTGTAGAAGTGTAGGATTTCCATCGGTTGGACTTCTTGAAAGCGTTGGCTGACCACGGATAAAGGTGCATGCGTATCTGAACGGTAAAGCACTCGTTGTTCTTCAAAAGGCATGATGATGCTTTGTCCACGTTCATTCTGTGCCATGTAATTGACATCCGAGGATTCTATCCGCCAGTCCATGCCTGCTTGTTGTGCCCAAACCTCGATGGGTTGGTTTGGTGTGAGTTCATTGCCTAACCCATGCCAAGGGGTTTGTCCAGTGAATGCCATAGTTTCAACTAAATGTGCCATAAGAATAATTCCTGTATCGATTTTGAATGGGTAAAAGGGTTCGATTTAAATTTTGCTAAATACTTAATTGCGTAAATTCGGGCTAAAGCTGCGGTCACAGTTGTTGCAGTAATACTGTTTGCGATAAGTTGGGTGAAGCGGTTGTTGCTGTTCATCTTCAGTGATCAACATCCAGATACCGCCAATCAGTACCCCAACGATTGCACCTGCAATTGGAGGAATATTCAGGCTTTTGGAAACACTCACTCCTAATGTGGCAAGTGCCATCGGTGACATCACACTATTGGAAATGGGGTTATTGGTTGAGGTACTGGGTAAATGTTGGGTTGATTCAAGCAGTACCGTCTCTCGGGACTGGCAATAAGGACATGGCAAACTCATTGTGGTATTTCCTGTAAATGAATAAAAAAACCTGCTGGGGAAGCAGGCAAAATGATTGCAATGTAGCTGAAGCATGTATTGGTGCTATCTCAAATGGAGAAACACTGTTCTCAATTAGATGCTATGTATTTGTATTTTTTTAGAATGCGTTTTTTTTCATCAGTTTTAGGCAATTTTTGAATGATGATTAAACAGATCAATTGACCTGTTTTTTAGCAGCGATTATGATGCAAGGGCTGACCTACATTGTCAGTCGGTTTTGACAGACCGCTCATCTAGCGCATCGGAGTTTATTCATCTGAGTATTCTTTGTATGTGTAAAAACCTTCTCGTCCCCCTTTGCGGTAGAACGGGAGGGGGACGCGTTCGCGCGTGCTGGTTCTAGATGTCCAGTCTGTCAACCCCTTTTCGTTCTGCCACCATAATCAATTGACAGTGATTCGGTAGAACTTCTAATTCATCTAGGAGTCAACCATGACGCAATTTACTGTGCTTTATTATTCCCCTGCACTTTCTCTGCCTCTCAGGCATTTTATTCCAATTCATTTATCACACGCTTTCACTGTGTCCTGATTGACTCAAGGCATCAATTAACTGCTGCATCCATTTTGGTCAGTGGTGTTTTGTGCTGGATAAAAATCATGAAATTCATCGCACAGCTTATTTTGGTTGTCCTTATTGTGCTCAGTAACAGCATCGCTAGAGCCTATGACAGCCAAGCAAAATGTATTTGAAATTACAGGCAATTTCATAATTCATTTTTAAAAACTTAAAAAATATTGGATGGGGAAAATAATAGGATGAAATACATTTCAATTGCGCTGCTCACCAGCCTTGCGTTGGTCGGCTGCTCAAAACCACAACAAGATGATGTAGAGAATAAAGAACTATCTCAAAAGATTGAAAACATGTCATTGAATGATGCTGTCCCTGCACAGGCTGTTTCTTCTCCTTTGATTATCGCTCGCAATAAAATTACACCTCCGCTAACAAAGACTGGAGAAGACTTTCAGGAACTCATCAAAGATGAGGGGTATTTTTCCTTTTATCCACCGTATAAAACCATCTATGGATTGCAGATGTTTGCTGAAAATGACGATGTTGCAGATTATTGTGCAAACTGCGTGTATTTCCAGTCCATTCTCAATGATTTAAGAAATGTGCTGGCTTTAAAAAACAATCAAGTTTTAGTGATCGGACATACTGATCAACAGTTTCCTGCATTCACTTTTGCTTTAGGTGATGACTATTCTTTGCGTGCAGCGCATGATACGGCAATCAATTATATAAGATCGACAATGCAGGTGACTCCACCACAAAAAGATCAATTTGAGAGTACAGAACAATATCAACAACGTATTCAGACACTTCAAAATGAGTTGGATACTAAAAATGCCCATCTAAATTATGACTTGAAGCTTTTAGAACTCAGTTTAAATGCTACGTCTGGTCAAAGTCTGTTTATGCCAAGCAGCTATACACCGAATGATCGACCAAATGGTCCGATTGATAATTTTGTTTATTACGATGCTGATTCGAAACAATTACATTTTGAGAATATGAATTTCGCATCTGATCTTATTGTGAATTTCACAGCCCCATCCACGCCAGAGTTAGCACAAAATATTATTACGGCTGGTGGACAGAAGTATGTCGGTTACATTTTTAACTTCAATAATCATAAATTGGAATTAGAGAGCTTAGTCATTTATCAGGCCAACAACACTCAAGCTGATTCTGCGAATGAACCGATTGCCATCCTTGAACCGAGCACCATGTCCTTTCAACGCAAACATTTCAACGGCATAGAAAATGCTCGATTAAAGCAATTTGATGTGACACTGAAAAAGCCAATTCCTTTTGATTTTAGCTTGGAAAACTACACGCCGATCGAAAAGGTATTTAAAAAGATCGATGAGTAATTCCCACTTTTATAAAAAGTAAAAAATTGATTGACCAAACAATTAAATACACAGAGTTGGGCTTTCACCCAACCCTGTAGATCACAATATTCGATTAAATATAGGCATGTGTAATGAATTTTATTCCATCGATTGTTTTATCCAGTGTGTTGCTACTGACTTTAACTGCGTGTAATTCAGGTAACGATGCACCAAAACCAAAGGATACCCCAACTCAAACAAGTGAGCATAGCACTGCTGATGCGACTGAAACTCCGCCTCAATCTGAAGATGATTTTCCAGCCGTTGATAAATCCTTTCTGGAAGATGAGTCATATAATGCTGAGGAAGGGACTGAACCCACTGTACAAGAACAATTTGAAGTCCGTGTCCGTCGTGAAGAATCACAATACTCCATGACAGGCTATACCGATTTGTTAAACATCATGTCCTTGAACGATGCGCCAACCACCATCACAGGGGTTTTAATCAACCGTGGTAATTGCAGAAGCAAAGGCACTTACGATTACCAAAATATGCGCTATGGCTCAGTGGCAAAAGTCTACTTGGGCTGTTCCGCTGAATATGTCCGTGAAGTGACCATCACCACCAACAGTGGTTTGACCTATACCTATAATTTTTAGAGATTTAATCACAGCGATTTATACAAGCATAAAAAAGGCGTTCTAATCAGAGCGCCTTATATTTGAAAAGTTTACTTAGCAGGGATATTCCCTGTATAGCTTTGCCATAAATAGGAAATATGCTGACTCATATACCGATAAAGTTTGAGGGGGCCATTTAGAAACTCAAGCTGTTTACTCCAGTAGCTACGCATATCACTGTCCGCAAAGTAACAGTGTTTTTCCCAAACCAAATAAGGTGATCCTTGCACAAGCTCATGTCCCTTGTGTAAACAAGCCCCTCTCCATACCCGTAAGATAAAATCAGAATATTTACACTCATCACCAATCACATAAATGATGGCATGGACTGAATAAAATCCATTCAGTGATTTCACAATACGCCATTGCACATCATACAGCTTGCCAGCTAATTCTTCGGATTGATGTAATCTTTCCAGCCATTTACTAGCAAGTTTTGGTAATTTAACTTCGGCATCAAATTGTAAGGGAATAGTAAACATACAAGGTAAATCATAGATCATACAATTGATCTGCTTATGTTTGTCTAGACAACGTTTAAACAATGCCTTTTGGAATTTAATACTTTCATTAATTGGTTCAATAAATTTTGTATATTCCAGTGCAATCCGTCGTTTCAGAAACTTATGTTTAAATTGATCATGAATAAGCTCTGCATTCTCTACAAGGTAATTCATATTACCGTAATGAGAAAAGCCTACTGTATCAAAGATTGCAGCCCAATAAGGATTTAGTTGAAATCCATGTAATACCAAACGGTGATAATGCAGCCAAGGTAGAGAATTTAAAAATATACGATAATTCTTATCCAAACATTTGGGTGATCGTTT
>NZ_BBTF01000073.1:0-15116 GCF_000876115.1 Acinetobacter sp. NBRC 110496 | reverse complement strand
TAAATAATTAAGCGCTAATCCCAGCAAGCGATCAAAGCTCACACAAAGAACAATTCACACCTCGGCAGTTATGCAACACTGAAGTCCGAGCACTTTTTTTGCTGGTCCCAGGTCCTCCAACCAAGGGTCCTGCCAATTGCTCGGCGCTGGATGAGGGTCGCCATTTATTTTTGACTGAAATCTTTTGATGCCCTGTAATCATCGGTTTTAATAACATGGATTGCTGACAATATGGGCAGGAGGTGTTATCCCTTGCTATACTGACCATCGGGACATTCTGCTCAAAAATCCCTTCACAATGTTCACATCTAAAATCATACAGTGGCATCTTAAAATCCTTCTTATACGCTGGTATTCATATTACTAACGGCGTCCCCAAAACTTATTCTCGTTTAAGGCACCCTGCGGCAAAATATTCTTCTCAAAAATAGAGGTTGGTAAAGAAATTGTACAGGCGCAGTTTGGAATATCCACAATCCCACCGATACGCCCTTCAACAGGTGCAGCAGTCAGCAACATATAGGCTTGAGATCCGGTAAATCCAAAATTCTCAAGATACTTAATCGCTTTTAAACAAGCCTGACGATAGGCAACTGTGGCATCCAAATAATGATTTACCCCATTTTCAACACTGATGCCTTCAAAGGTTAACCACTGATCGTAATTAGGTCTGACATTACTTGGAACAAAGATCGGTGAATCAATATTATATTTTTCCATTCCGCCTTTAATCAGATCAAAACCAACACGGGTTACCCCATCCATTTCAATCGCACCACAGAAGCCGATTTCACCATCACCTTGTGAAAAGTGTAAATCCCCCATAGAGAAGCCGGCACCTTTTTGATATACAGGAAAATAAATACGGCTACCCGCAGCAAGATCTTTAATGTCGGTATTACCCCCATGCTCACGCGGTGGCACTGTACGTGCAGCTTCAGCAGCCATCCGATCAAACTCTGCTCCTGTCACGCCTCTCAGCACCGCAGTTCTTGGATCGGGTGGATTGGCCTGCCCTTTAGGCACCAATAACGCTTCTCGACGGTTCCATTCCTTTAAAAGTTCATGCGAAGGAAGCGTTCCCATCAATCCGGGATGTTTTAAACCTGCGATACGTACACTGGGAATATGACGCGAGGTTGCAAATAATCCTTTTAAATCCCAAATTGCTTTATCCGCTTCAGGAAAATAATCAGCTAAAAACCCACCGCCATTTTCCTTGGCAAAGACCCCAGAAAAACCAACCGAAGAGATTGGCTGTATATCCAGTAGATCGATCACCAATAAATCACCCGGCTCAGCTCCTTCAACATAAAAAGGTCCTGTCAAAGGATGTGCTCGAGTAAGATCCACATTTTTCACATCGGAGACATCATCGGTATCTTTGATTTGGGCATCTAAAAAATCCAGACTTTCAATCAGAATTTCTTCGCCGGGTTTCACCGATGTTAAAAAAGGAATATCTGGATGCCAGCGATTATGACCAATCTCTGCTTGTTCTGCTAAAGCGACACCAGGTTTAATCTTAATATGTTGCATATGACTTCAACTCCGTGTGATGTATATAAATCTAATCAACTATCTGTTCTACTTCTAAATCATTGAAAGGCCAAACCAAGGCTACTGTTCTTGGGCGGAATAATTATTTTTACCTTGCGATCAAAAAACACACTAGCACATTCTGTTTTTTTGAAGCAATTCCTTTTCGATTCTCAACACAACAAATACTCACTCATGATGGCAAATATTTTTCTTCCACTTTAGCGAATTAGCCTTCCTGTATAGCCAAATTCAGCACATCACGCTGGGAAGGAATCATTATTTTAAATAGGCAATAGGATGAACAAATACGAGCACCAAAATTAAATTACATGTGTTTCGATCCAAGTATAAATCTCTGTTAATCGATTCAGAGAGAGTGGATCAATTAACCTTGGGTCATCAACCTCTTTCAGTAAAAAATACAGTTCATCTTTTTGCTGAGGATAGACAAGTAACGTCTGAATTACCGTGTCGTTTAAACTTAAGGGCCACTCATCAACATATTGCAGTGTTAAAGGTAGCAATCGAATCATTCTTTTAATTAAAGATTTTTTGAGCTTGATCAACTCTTCCTGAGGCTTGTCTTGTCGTTCCAACATATCCAAATATGTTTGTATTTCCTCATGATATCCATCATTAATTGCTCGGATTACCTGTCTATAAATCTCGATATCTTGAAAAAAACAGCTTAAATCTCGCCCATAAATATTGGCACAAAAAAACTTAATCCATGCTCCCCATCGACTCTTATTTTTCTCAAGCAGAACTTCGCTTAAATAGCCAACATCTACATCAATCTTTGCAATAAATGGATAGCTCGCGATAAGGCTTGCTTTAATTTCAGCGATTTTTTGATCCAGATGCTCAATTTGATGCTTAAAAATAACACACACATCTAAATCTGACTGACCAACAATCGCTTTTCCTTTCGCTACACTTCCATAAATATAAAGGCTATCAAGCTGTGTCGTGAATTCGCGAGTAAAAACCGAGATTAGATCTTTTAAAATTGGTTGATATGCCTTTTGAATCATCTCTCATTCCTACACCTAAGAATACCTAACAGTAACCTTGGGCTCAGTTTTAACTTATAAATAAATGCACATTAAACCCTTCAGTGAAAATTGTTGCGAAATAGATCCTATCGCGAGCTCTAAGCGTTACTCCACATTTTATCCAAAACCTTTAACTCACAAACAGTTTGTTTAAATTGTGAAAACTGAAAGGTTAATTCTGGTGTAATGTGAGGTTGCTGCCAAATAACGGAAGTCACAACATCATGAATATTGCCAAATGCTTGCCCGAATCTTAACCATTTCACATCTGTCGCCGTAACCACCTGCTCAACGACAATGACACTACAGATCAGATCCAAATCATCAGGACAGACTAAAATAGGAACTACTGTCGAAATTGGACCATATTCACAATAATTTGGCTTTAAGAGTGCCCAAGCATGACTTAATGCGTGCTCATTATCAAAATCATATAGCCAACCTTGAGCAGGCACCAAGTTATCTGTACGTTCAAGAATCTTTGTATTTTGATTGATCCATTGATTCAAGGGCACATCATCAATTGCAAGAATTGGAAATGGCTTTAAATTATTACTTGCGTCATGAATACATCCATGAATTGGATGCTCTTGTAAAAAAATGGCTGAAACTGAATGCATATATTTATTAAAACGTAGAAAATTAGAAATGGGGCTATGCCCTAAACATTAATTGAATCCTGTCATACTTTACAACTAAAACCTCATATTTAACCAATGTCAGAAAAATGCACATCGACATCAACTAGCCACCGCGCCTCAAATTTTGTAGAATACGTTTTTTAAAACCATGGTGCTTTGTATGACCGCTTGGACACCTCATGTCACAGTCGCCACTGTAGTCGAAAAAGACGGACGTTTTCTGTTTGTTGAAGAACACAGCGAAGGCTTTGTACATACCGTGTTTAATCAACCTGCGGGTCATGTCGAATGTGGTGAAACCATTATCGAAGCAGCAATCCGTGAGACCTTAGAAGAAACAGGTCATCATGTCGAAATCGATCATCTGCTCGGGATCTACACCTATACACCGCCAATGTTTCCTGACCGCACCTATTACCGCTTTTGCTTCTTGGCCCATGTCACGGCAGTTGAAGAAAATGCGCAACTGGATACAGGCATTGTTGCTGCGGTGTGGATGAATCTGGATGAGCTGCAAGAATCCGCACGTGCACGTAGTCCATTGGTTTTAAAAGCTGTTAAAGATGCCCTTGCTGGCAAAAAATATCCTTTATCGCTTATTTACGAGCACCCTTTCTCTCCCTCATTAACTTCTCATTTGGACGCTTAATTAGATGCAACAACGTGTCATCGTCGGTATGTCTGGTGGTGTAGACTCCTCTGTTTCTGCCGCATTATTACTTCAACAAGGATATCAAGTTGAAGGTCTTTTCATGAAAAACTGGGAAGAAGATGATGGTACGGATTACTGCACAGCATTAGAAGACCTAGCAGATGCACAGGCTGTTGCTGATAAGATTGGTATCAAGCTGCACACCGCCAACTTTGCCATGGAATATTGGGATCGTGTTTTTGAACACTTCTTGGCTGAATATGCTGCTGGCCGCACCCCAAACCCAGATATTTTATGTAATAAAGAAATTAAATTCCGTGCCTTCCTTGATCATGCCATGACCTTAGGTGCAGACTTTATTGCAACAGGTCACTATGCGCGTCGTGGTGCGAGCATGCAGAACTCACGCGGTGAAACCTATGCCCCATTACTGCGTGGTGTTGATAATAACAAAGACCAAACTTATTTCTTACATGCGGTGCATGGTCGCGAAATTAACAAGACCTTGTTCCCTGTCGGTGAAATTGAAAAGCCTGAAGTGCGTCGTATTGCAGAACAACTTGATTTAGCAACAGCCAAGAAAAAAGACTCAACTGGTATTTGTTTTATTGGTGAGCGCCGTTTTACTGACTTCCTCAAACAATATTTACCTGCACAAGCTGGAAAAATTGTTTTGGAATCAGGTAAAGAAGTTGGTGAACATCATGGCTTGATGTACTATACGCTGGGTCAACGCGGTGGTATTGGTATCGGTGGGATGAAAGGTGTACAAGAAGGTGCATGGTTCGTACTGCATAAAGATATTGCCAATAACCGACTGGTGATTGGCCAAGGACATGAACATCCATTAATGCAAAGTACTCAGCTTTGGAGTGAGTCGATTGATTGGGTTGCAGGTGAACAGGATATTCCAAGTACTGGATTCCGATGCACGGCAAAAACCCGTTATCGCCAACCTGATCAGGCGTGTACAATTTATCGTGATGAACAGACTGAACATGGTATTCGGGTTGAGTTTGATGAACCACAACGCGCTGTAACGCCTGGGCAAAGCGTGGTGTTCTACTCCGGAGAGGTGTGCTTAGGTGGTGGTGTGATTCACCATACCAATGCACCTGAACCAGATTTTATTTAAGGAAATTGGAAGCGAAGCATGGTCGAGTTACCCTTTCAGCACACTCAAGCGTTGAATGTTAGACAGAACCGTGCTCTGGCATTGGCTGCGGTCTTTCAAGCAACCCAGCTTACGCATATGACCGCAATGGCAGGTCAGCAAAGTATTGGCGATAGTGGTAATTTTTACTTTGAACTCTTGATCAAAGCCAGTCTGAATATCCGCCCGACCGCCAATAATGCCAAGCAAACCCTCGATTTCTTTAACCAGCTTGCTGATATTTCACTTGGTTTAAAAACATTAGAAGGTTGTATTACCCAACCTTTTAATACGTCACCCAAATCTCGTGTTCCCAAAATGTCCACCGCTAAACTGCCAATGTCCTATGCAATGGCCTTATTGCAACTGGAAAAGAAAGTCTACAGTAATCCCGAGTACGTCAAAATCATCGAAACCGCACAACAAAAAATCTTAAAGCAACTCTCATTTTTCGATAATAACTATCTACACCCAAGCATCATTGCCAATCTCGCACAGACCTATGTTGAAACCGCAGGACAGATTAATCCACGTATTTTAGTGCGTGGCAATGCCGAAGCTTTTAAAGACATCAACCATACCAACCGTATTCGTGCTTGCCTGTTTACAGGCTTGCAGTTGGCGCATTTATGGAAACAGCTCGGTGGTAGCTCTTGGGCGATGATCTTTAGCAAACGCAAGTTATTACAAGATATTCAAGCTCTCGCTCGTTTGCAGTATCAGGTGGTATAGACCGATGCTACAACGAATTTATTTTTATACCGTTTTACAACCTCTCTAAATCTCTCCTGAGGAACGACTAAAGTTCCGCAAGGGAGAGCTAAACTTTAAGGAATCTGTATGAATGCTTTAACCGCACTCTCGCCACTTGATGGACGTTACGCTAGCAAATGCGATGCCCTACGCCCTTTTTTGTCTGAGTTTGGTTTAATCCACGCTCGTGTCACGGTTGAAGTGCGTTGGTTACAAGCACTTGCAAATCGTGCAGAAATCATCGAAGTTGCGCCATTTTCAAATGAAACCAATGCTGCTTTAGATGCGATTGTTGCAGATTTCTCTGAACAAGATGCAAACCGCATTAAAGAAATTGAACGCACCACTAACCACGATGTAAAAGCAGTTGAATACTTCCTTAAAGAAAAAATTGCCAACATCGATGAATTACAGAATGCAGGTGAATTTATTCACTTTGCTTGTACCTCTGAAGACATCAATAACTTGTCTCATGCGCTTATGTTGAAAAATGGTCGTGAGGTTCTCGTTTCAAGCATGAAACAAATTCTCAATGCGATCTCAGCTTTGGCGATTACACATGCCGACCAACCGATGTTGTCTCGTACACACGGTCAAACTGCAAGCCCAACCACTTTGGGTAAAGAGATGGCAAACGTTGCTTATCGTTTAGCGCGCCAGATCAAACAATTTGAAAATGTTGAGTTATTGGGCAAGATCAATGGTGCTGTTGGTAACTATAACGCCCACCTTTCTGCTTACCCAGAAATTGACTGGGCTGCACATGCACAAGCATTCGTTGAGTCTTTAGGTTTAAGCTTTAACCCGTACACCACGCAAATCGAGCCACATGACTATATGGCTGAATTGTTTGATGCTTTACGCCGTTACAACACCATCTTGATCGACTTTAACCGTGATGTTTGGGGTTATATCTCTCTCGGTTACTTCAAACAAAAGTTAAAAGATGGCGAAGTGGGTTCTTCAACTATGCCACACAAAGTAAACCCGATCGACTTTGAAAACTCTGAAGGTAACTTGGGTATTGCCAATGCTGTCTTGGGTCACCTTGGTGAAAAACTTCCAGTTTCGCGCTGGCAGCGTGACTTAACCGACTCAACTGTATTACGTAATATGGGTGTTGGTTTTGCGCAAAGCTTGATTGCGTTTGATGCCTGCTTAAAAGGGATTGGTAAACTTGAATTGAATGCTGCACGTTTAGACGAAGATTTAAACCAAGCACAAGAAGTTCTTGCTGAACCAATTCAAACGGTTATGCGTCGTTATAACGTTGAAAAGCCATACGAAAAATTAAAAGCGCTTACCCGTGGTCAGGCTATGACACGCGACATGATGGTAAACTTCGTGAAAGGTGATGAACTTGCGCAAGTTCCAGAAGATGAACGTACTCGTTTAGCTGAGCTTACTCCTGCAACTTATACAGGTAATGCTGCTGAACAAGCAAAACAAATCAATGATTTGATCAGCAAAATCTAAACTGATTGACTTAAAAAAGCAGAGCTTCGGCTCTGCTTTTTTATAATTGAGAAAGTTATTTTCTAAAAGTTTAATTTACAATAAATTTGTAGGTTTTACTAAACTCATCATCACTAGCCCCATAAAAACCCATAGAAATACTAATATCATAGGCTCCCTTATATTTGGGGACTCCTTCTACCCTTAATTTATTATACGCACTTATATCATTTATATTAATAGGCTTTACTTCAACTCCCATATCACTTGGGAAGTTTGTTTTTACTTCAAAACTTCTTTCTACAACTCTGCCACCTGTAATCATAATATCCTGACTATAATTTTCATTAATATGAGCAATAGGTAATTCACTAGGTTGTGCTTGATAGCTTTAGCTACAACTAATTAAAGCTAAACATAAAGTAAAGATAAGTGTGAAGTTCATACCAAAACCATAAAGTAGTATTATTCAATTACTCTTGAACGATAAAAGTGTATTTTTTGTCTATTTCAGCATCTCCTTCAGCATAAAAACCAGCTAAAATATGAGCGGTAAATGTACCTTTATACTTTGGATTTCCCTTAACTTCTATCATGTTATATCCATCTAAGTCATTAATAGGTTGCGACTCCTTTAAAACTTGATAGTACGATGGTTCCCCAGACATAGTCGGCTTGATGAGATGGATGTTGGGCACGATGGTTTGGTGCTAAATGAGCACTATATTTGTCTAATAATCCTTCAGCATATTGAATCAGCTCCTTCCATAACTTTACCGTTTCATCGTAATAGTCATAAGAAATAAATTGTTCAATTGCATTGATCTCTTGCGGAAATAGCTCTAGTTTCTTTAAATCAATCATTTAAATGATATAAATCTCAAAATTCCACTTTATAGGACACTTCATTACTTATCACTATGTCAATACCCATAAATTTTGCTTACGAATCTCACTCAAATTCAGATGGTTCTATTTTATATTTCTTGAATAACATTTCACGCACCTTTGAATTAACATCCTCGTCATATTTAATAATTAAAAATATATCTTTCTTAGTTAAAGGAATAGACTTTAATACTCTAGGTAAATCAACAGCTCTAATAGCAGAAACCTCACCAGGCTGCTTCAATATATTAGTTTCTTGATCAACAAAGTTGAAATCCACACCTTGTAAGTTAAAATAAACCATCACTCTTCTATTTAAAGAGTCGCTATCATCATATAAAAATGTACCCGCAGGTAGAATTGTATATTCAGAATAGTTATCGAAATTTGAAGCTATCTGCAAAGGTCGATCTAATATATGTATCTTGGGTATTTTTCTAAATTTAAATAAATATAAATTTAAGACCAACTGTATTAAGAATATTATTACAAGTACAACTATCGCTAAATTTTTACTCAAAAAACATCCTCAATATTAATTTATTTTCAAGTAACTTCATTACAAAACTATATATTTGTAATAAGACCCAATACTTTGTCTAGACCAAGCCTTCTCTAAAAATACTTTGGCCTGAAAACTATTTATGAACATTTTTATTTTCCCCTTCCAACTCTTCTGGCGTACAGTAACTTGGAACGATTTTCATAGTTTTTATATCCATATAATCACCACAAATTTCCCTGCCATTTTCATCAGTTCTACGCCCTAATTCCTTTTTTTGCTCCTCAGTCATCGAATCTAAGTAATTATAAAAGTACATATGATCAATCACTTCAGGATCATTAAAGCTCGTACTTAACTCAACTCCAAATGGCTCACCTTTTTGATTTTCATTACAATCCGCCGTAAGATTGTAGCTAACACGTGTTTTGGAATGGAATTTACTTCTAATTTCATCATGCATTGGATAAGCACCAACAAGTATCCCATCTACATCAATCGCATCTTTAAATATACTTCTCACTTGTTCTGTATCAGGTTTCTTCAACTCTTCTTCTATTTCTGTATCTGTTTCTTTCTTTATATCGTGCTCTGGTCGTTCTAAACGGAAACGAAAACTATCGATTTGCTTATCATTTTTTCTCTCAACCAATCGAACCCCTATATCATCATAGATATATAAATTGGTTAAATTAGCTCCATCTGTACTATCCACTTTTCTATAATTTTTTCCTAATGCCTTGATCCAAGGTTCAACACCGGAATTCATATAAAGATCTGTACCATTATAATTAATTGCACAGCCATGAACCTTAAACTGATGTTGTGGATTTAATTCCTTTACAAAACCCTCATTATCTGGGCTTGCCTGTGCAGTTGACTGACCATTACTACAACTGATACATAAAATAACGGGTAAAAAGCCTAGTAGAACCTTTTTAGAATAATTCATTATTTTTTACCACCGAATACTTTGTCTAAACCTTCTTGCAATAGGACACGATCCCGATATTGTTGATCAGCTAGATCAATTACTCCACCAGTATATTGAATCAAATCATCCAGTTTGGTCAGTAACATCTCTAAATAAGATCGTGAAGTAACATAATAGATTAGGGCAACTGATTGCTTTTGAAAACGAGTCAATTTATGAGAGCTTTTTAGCACAAGTTATTCATCACTATCAAACTGCCAATACACTTCACCCCAGTCAGATTTAATCTCAGGTAAGACTTCACCTTGCTTAAAGTATTGACGTGAATTTTCCTGCGCCACCGTAAACCAATAACCAGCTTTTGGACATACTTGACCTGCACGTATATTCAACTTTTCAATAGACTCAGGATTGTTCTGAGTGCCTTTGATACCAATATTCTCAATATCAAATATATAGGCTTTCTCTTCTTCTGGAATTATTCCATCTAAATAACGATTATCTTCCCAAATTAAATACCATTCAGTAAATTTGGATTGATGTATATCCCTCTTACTATATTTTGGTGCAAGCGTACCTTGATAAAAATAATTAGGACAGCCTCTCTCCTCATTATCTAGCTTTGCCTCATAAATACCAGTTATTGTTATTTCCTGTTCTGTTTTTATAACAACTGAATTAAAGCTATTATCTCTCAACGATTCATTTAATTGATTTATACTATTTTTCTTATATAAAGGCCAATAAGTTAACTCAAACATCGATTCAAAACTCCATTTTTGAAATAACTTATCCAATCTCTTAGGTAAAAAATATTGTGCATACTTATAATCTGCTGAAACTGTAATCTTAGCTATCTCCAACATTTCAGATGCTATAAGAAGTTTTTTAATAGCGCCAATATGATAGGGTTCTTCAAAAAGACTACCATCTCTTCCTCGCATACCCAATTCAATATAAAGCGGATCATTCGCTAAATCTTTCTCATCTCCGTAACGGCCAAATATTACACTTTTTATTCCATCTTCAAAAAATAAAGGATATATTTCATTTTTATAAGGTGTTTTTAAAAAAAGATCTAATGCTTTTTCTTGATTATTCAATACATTTAAATACATAATGTATTGTTTTTCATAGTTTTCACCATACTTTGCTTTAATCTCATCTGTAGGATTTCTTAAAAATTGCTCAAAAGTACTAACAAAATCAGCATGCATTTCATATATTTTTTTAAAAAAAGAATAGCTTGAATACATTTTATTCAATTTTAATGCATGACTTCTATTAATATTATTTTCTCTATTTATCTTCATAATTTCATTATTACTTAGCAGAATGATACGTTATCAGCTTTTCCTTCTGCTGGTAACGTAACTTGAGCATTTAACACCTACTTACCATCAAACTGCCAATACACTTCACCCCAGTCGGACTTAATCTCAGGTAAAACTTCACCTTGCTTAAAGTATTGACGTGAATTTTCCTGTGCTACCGTAAACCAATAACCTGATTTGGGACAAACTTGACCTGCACGTATACTCAGTTTCTCAGGAGAACTCGCATAGGTGTAAGTATCCTTAATGTCAATATTTTCACTATCAAATATATAAGCTTTCTCTTCTTCTGGAATTATTCCATCTAAATAACGTTTATCTTCCCAGATTAAACGCCATTTGACATCAGCCCACTCATCAGTACCTTCTAATTGATAATCTGTCGCTATAGTACCTTCCAGAAAATAGTTAGGGCATCCTACTTTTCCTGTAATTGGTAACCAAGGTTCATAAATACCAGTAATTATTATTTCCTCTCCATTCGCTATTTCACCTATAGAACTTTCATTGAATGGTGGACACTCCATGATAGATTGCGGATAAAAACGGGATAAAGGCCATTGAAGACCATTTAAAAGAGGCTTATAGAAAAGCGTTTCATATGTCCATTTTTCAAACAATCTATCCTCTTCTGGAATAAAATATTTTGAATCATCTCCTGATATAGATATAAGTAAAGTAGATACCATTTCAGAGGCGATCAAGACATCCCTGATATAACCAAAGTGATCATTTTTTAAAAATAAATTGCCTGAATATTCATGTCCTAATCCCATTAGTTGATAAAATGGATCATTATCTAACCCAATTTCATCAGCATAACGACCAAATAATCTTCCCTTAAAGTCAGCAATACATAATTCATATGCTTCTGACTTATGTTTACTATTTTTTAGTAATGATAAACCTTGTTCTTGTCTTGCCATTCTCTCCAAAAAATAAACATATTGACCTTCATGGTGCTTTTGAAAATATTCAACGTCTTTACTTTGTAAAAAATCTAAAGAAGGGTTTCTTAACTGTCTTTCAAACGCATCTAAAAATTGCTGATTCAGTTTCCTAGCGTAATCCAAAAATGTATAGCTCGTGTACTTCTTAATTAAATAAAATGCTTTATTTCGTGCTTCTTGTTCTTGCATTGGTGACATCGTATTAGGATTTAACATAGATTAACGTTTCTCAGTTTGTGATGATTTTTGCTTTTGATACTCCACACCTGAACGTGCCATTGACGATTGTTAATTGTAACACGTGCCCTGGTTTTCGCCTTGACAAGGCTTAATTAAAATCCTAGTTAATTAATAAAAAACTCTAAATTATTTTTTTCTTAGAAAAAATTTCGTCTGAATCTTTTCTATTCCACACATGAAAAATACCACTAACGGCTCCCATTGCCTTAATAATCTCGATTCTTGAATCTTCATTAAAATTTTCAAGGTTATTAGAAAACATATTAATTAGTAATTTAAAATTAATACTTTCAGCATTATCTATTTGAATAAAATTATCTTCAGAAACAATATTCCAAACAGGTATAGGGTAAGAGGTATCATGAAAAATTATATAAATTGTTAAAATATCTCTGTAATAAATTTCTACTGGGTTTATTGTGTCATAATATGCGGTTATTTTCCGATCATTAAAACTAAAACTGAGTAATTTAGGCTTTTGATCTAACATCTTACTTCTGAATAGTTTTTTAAAAAAATTTAACAACATAATTTAACCTTAGTTAGAATAGAGTCCATTGGGTAAATGCTTCTAACTCCTCATCAAAAGCATCAACTAATAAATACGCACCAAATCCACCAATTGCCCCACCAATGATAACACCAACAGTAGAACATATCGGTGAACCAGGCCCACATATCGCCCCCGCTGCTGCACCACCACCAGCGCCTCCTGCAATTCCACCTACAATAGTAGTTCCTTGTCTATATATTTCTTTTTCTCTATTTTCAGCATTGTAAATTTCGTAGCCTGCGTACGCTACAGAGAAAACTATCAAGACTCTTCCACCTATTTTCATCCATTTAATTTTAGCATTAAACGATTTTTTTGATTTCCCAGAGCCTTTCAAAACGCTGTAGTAAACTCTATTTTTTTCATCTGCTGTTAAGGCATTAAAATAACTTTGTTTCGCATTAATTTTAGACTTTATATGTTGATCCATAGCTACACGATTTGACCTCAGGGCTTTAAATTTTTCGGGGTCTTTTATTTCCATTGCGTAATATTCAAGAATTTGCTCTAAGGTTTTACCCGCTGCTTTTTCTTTTTGAGAAATAGCTAACCCTATTGCTGAATTTTTTTTTCGCGTAGCATCTAAAATTTGATTTCTTAAGTCTGTTGCTTCTAATGCTGCATCTTTAACAGAAATTTTGCCTTGCTTAACAGCTTCAAGGTAACCATCACTCATTTTTTTTATTTCACGCATATATGCAGCGCGTAAATTTGCATCATGAATTAAAAAATTGTTTCCAAAATAAATAGCTGTTCCATTTAAACTATCCAGAGCAATTTCTAATTCATTTTTGACTTTAACTGGAACTTTATTTGATTCAGCTTGCTTAGTTGTTCCTGTTGTTGTTCTCAATTTAAAAGTAGACTGATTGAATTCTCCATTTTCTAAAGCAGGCACCCTAATTCTAGCTAGTTTAGCGTTATCAAGTAGGAGTTCTACAAAAATCAAATCTAATTTATTACAGTTATAAACTTTAGTGCATCCATTTGAGTCAAGCTTTCCACCATAACTTTGTTTAGCTGTGGTATTAGATAAGCTATATCTTAAAGATGATAAAATTTCTTTATTGTCACAAAAAACTTTTAATCTAGCAGTATATGTCATTCTTCTTGCTCCGATACTTCTGCATCATATTGATGAACTAAAATATTATAAGTTTCCTCTTTGTTATTCGTGGTAATCCTCACAATACCATCCTTAGGAACCTCCCCCTTGCGTACATTACCTTTTGAATCAATTAACGTAAAAGTTGGTAAACTTTCTAATAGTTCATTACTAAGCTTATGTCTAACATCAAACTCTAACAGATAATTACCATCAGATCCTGCTGGCAGAAAAGGTATATTATGAGTAGCTCTCGCCCCACCCATAAACAAATGCTGCCCCGCCTTCACCTCAAACTTGCCACTAGTAACAGGAAAAATACCTGAACCATTAATTTTAATTTGAGCGTCTTTAGTCGTAATTAAAATTTCTTTAGGACTGGTAATCTCGATCCGATCTTCGGTCGAGATAATTTGAATACCTTGCTTAGCAAGTAAATCCATACCATCCGATTGTGCATGAGCTTCAAACTTACCTTTCGCGGCAACTTGTTTAATGCCATTCTGCGCAGCAAACACACTGATTCTGTTTTGGGCATGTGTAATCAGATTTTTCTGCGTGCTTAGATTGATACTGTCACCCGCAAACTGATTGATCTGTCCATCTGCCGATAAATGAATATCTTCATTGGTACTTAGGCCAATCCCTGCTGGCGAGTTCAGCAATAACAGTGATTTTTTAAACTGGGCGATCTTCTCTTGAATCTGCTCAGCAAATTCTTTGAGTTGATCCAGCGATTCTATTTCATCAGTCTGCTGATTCTTGGCAACTTCACTCAGTGCCTTGGCATTGTTTTGATTGCCTTCTAGCTGCTGTTTAGCTGCTTGTGCATCAAGATGTTCACCTTGAGCTTGATCCTGCTTATGCGTAGAAAGTAGTAAACCCTCGCCTGCACGGACTGCACCCCATTGGTCGGTACGTAGCTCAAAACCTTCGCCTCGGTCTTCACTTTCGGCTTTATCTTTAGGATGACTCAGTTTACCCAGATTCAGTTGACTGGCCGCATGACTGCTTTGCAACTGGGCACTGATCTGACCTGTGGTGTCATCAAAGCGTAACTGGTTAAAGCCTTCACCTTGGTATTCTTTGGACTTGATCCCTGCCAGTTTCTTGGTGTCTGGCAGCTTGCCTGCATTGTCAAACTTGGTCGGGCTACGATGACCTTCATGGATACGTCCCACTACAAATGGACGGTCAATATTGCCATCAAAGAAGTCGATGACAACAATCTCACCAATCCTCGGTAACAAGCGTGCACCATAGCCTTCACCAGCCCAAGGCGTGAGTACATCAACCCAAGCTGAATCGGTATCGTTGTCATTGGCACCTGCACCACCATCATGGCTGTGGTCTTCATTA
>NZ_BBTF01000074.1:0-14586 GCF_000876115.1 Acinetobacter sp. NBRC 110496 | reverse complement strand
AAAAATACCGACCGACCGAAATTTCAAGAAATGTTGAACTATGTCCGGGAAGGGGATAGGGTGATTGTACATTCCATGGATCGTTTTGCACGAAGTCTAAAAGATTTGGTCACTGAAGTAGATAAACTGGTCAAAAGAGGGATCGCCATCCAGTTTGTAAAAGAGAATATTACTTTTACTGCCCAATCCACGCCGATGGATAATTTGATGCTGCAACTGATGGGTGCTTTTGCTCAATTCGAGCGGGAAATTATCTTAGAACGTCAGAAAGAAGGGATTAAGATCGCAGCAGCTCAGGGCAAATATAAAGGTCGTGTCCATAAATTGAATCCAGATCAAGCTAAAGCATTACTGCAAGCCTGGAAAGAAGGGAAGTATTCATCAAAAGTTGATCTGGCAAAAGCGTTTGGTATCAGTAGACAGGCTGTCTATCGGTATTTAAAACAAATTAATTAGTCACTAGATGGACTGAAAGGTGCCTACAAAATCAGTGGCTATTCAGATATTACAATTAGCTACCAAAAAAGTAGAGATGGTCTGCATCTACTCGTGGACTCTACTGGCTTGAAGTTTCTAGGTGAAGGTGAATGGAAATGCAAGAAACATGGATCTGAATATCGTCGCCAATGGCGTAAGCTCCATATTGCTATAGAAGCTGAAACCCTTCAAATACGTGCAGTACAACTCACGACAAATAATGTCAGCGATTCACAAGTGCTCGAAGATTTACTTTCTCAAGTTCCCTTGGATGAACGAATTGATTCAGTCTATACAGATGGTGCTTATGACACAAAGCACTGCCGACAAGTCATTTTAAATCGTGATGCACATGCGGTCATTCCACCCAGGAAGAATGCAAAGCCTTGGAAAGATCAGCAAGTCAGGTCTATAGAACGAAATGAGTTATTGAAAACAGTCAAACTGCTAGGAAGGTCACTTTGGAAAAAGTGGTCTGGTTATCATCGTCGAAGTTTGGTGGAAACCAAGATGCATTGCATCAAATTATTAGGCGATAAATTAACAGCAAGGAGTTTTCCTAGTCAGGTGAATGAGATTCATGCACGCGTAGCCGTCTTGAACAAATTCACAGAATTGGGGCGCCCTCACACCCAAGTTGTCACTTGAATTTGGCTCAATTAGGATCGCTCTATCTTTCAAACCTTTATGCAACAAAGCCAGTCCCTATGTTAATTTGAAGAATGCCTCAATCTGACGGCTGCGAACCGCCAGGGACAGGCGCAATGTCAGATTCTGTCGCGGCCTTGGCGCGTGCCTGGAAGCGTTCATAGCAATCCAGCCCGCAGAAATGTTCGACGTATTCCGCGCCTTCCGGGGTGAAGGCGGCATCGAGCGGAATTTCTTTGCAGCATACGCAGCAGGTGGTGCAACTGGCAGTGTTCGGGGCGTTTGCGTTCATGGTGGTACTCCTCCAGATTGGTAGCGAAGCTCAAAGCTGCCCACTCTCGGCTGGCTGGGAAGCGGTCATGATCTTCCCTTGAAGGCCCGCAGCAGCCGCGTCACAGACAGGACAAACAAGCCGGTCAGCGTGAGGGCTGCAATACCCCAGTGCTCCCCGATGAACGCGCCGGCCGTCGTGCCGGCTAGCACAATGGCGAGAATCGGCAAATGGCAGGGACAGGTGAGCACGGCCAGCGCGCCCCACAAGTAGCCGGTGATCGGTTTGTGCGTCTCAGACGGCAAGTGCTCTGGGCTGTTCATGGCAGACTCTCCGCGTGCTGTGCCGGTTCGGTTGGCATGGCGGCCAGTTGCATTTCGAGGCTGGCCAGGGCCTCGCGCCGACGCTCGACGAGTTGCCGCAACACGGCAAGCTGCGCAGACGCACCGTCACCGTCCGCAGCATCCAGCGCCCGGCACAGCCGCGCCAGCACATCCAGGCCGATGCCCGCTTCGAAGGCGGCCCGCACGAAGCGTAGCCGTTGCAAGGCGGCATCGTTGAACAGGCCGTAGCCGCCTGGGGTGCACGCCACCGGCCGCAGCAATCCACGCAGCAGGTAGTCGCGCACGATATGCACACTCACGCCCGCGTCATGTGCTAAGCGGGAAACTGTATAAGCGCTCACTGAACACCTCCTTTTCCTCACCCTGCGCAGCACAGGACAGTTACGTCCCGCTAGGCGATGACAGCTGTCGAGCAAGCTCTTGCCCAAGGCGAAAGGCCTCTTCGACGCCCACAACTTCGGCACCCTCATGCTGCGCGACCCAATCGTCAGCGGCAGCGGCGCTGGCAAAAAAGTGGACGTGGCAGCAGAAGGAGCAGCGAATGTCGGATGACGCATTTGGTCGCACCAGTGACACAACTGCGCTCGCCGGTTCGAGCCGGTGCAGCCCATCTGGCGCCACCGTAAGCGATACCTCTTCACCCGTTGTAGGGCAGCGCGAGGAGACGTACGCGCTCCTGCCGAGCAAAGCCGGGAATATTAATACGTCTAGGGCGCACCACGTGTAGAGACGTTGGCCGTCAATCTCAAAGGTATGCGGGGTTTCGCGCAGCGTAAGGCCATAGCCGACAATATTGCCGTCGTCGTCATACTCGGTGCTGGGGACCTGATCGAGTGCTGCCGCGACTCTGTCGGCCGGCCAGTCGAGCACGGTCGCGAGCGTTTTCCGCGAGACGGGACTTCCCTTGGCAATCTCGCGAAGAAGCGGAAGCAAGAGTTCAGTGGGATGTAGTCGGTTGATAACCGAGAAACGCTCCGCGATTTCTTTGACGAAGGTTGATGTTTCCATAGTTGTTTGGCTCCTTGGGGTTTGGTGATTTGATTCCGATTACCCGGCGCAGCAGGAAAGCTGCTTCACGTCCTTGCTGAAGGTCTGCGCCGCGAGCTTCAACCCCTCGACCATCGTCAGGTAAGGGAACAACTGGTCGGCCAGTTCCTGCACCGTCATGCGGTTGCGAATGGCGAGAACAGCCGTCTGGATCAGTTCGCCCGCTTCCGGGGCAACCGCCTGCACGCCGATGAGCCGTCCGCTACCTTCCTCAATGACCAGCTTGATGAAGCCGCGTGTGTCGAAGTTGGCAAGCGCACGCGGCACGTTGTCGAGCGTCAGCGTGCGGCTGTCGGTTTCGATGCCATCGTGGTGCGCTTCCGCCTCGCTGTAGCCCACGGTCGCCACTTGCGGGTCGGTGAACACCACGGCCGGCATCGCGGTCAGATTGATGGCGGCGTCGCCGCCGGTCATGTTAATGGCCGCACGAGTGCCGGCCGCTGCCGCCACATAGACGAACTGCGGCTGGTCGGTGCAGTCGCCGGCCGCGTAGATGTTCGGGCTACTGGTGCGCATGCCCTTGTCGATGACGATGGCCCCCTGCGCATTGACGGCTACCCCCGCCGCTTCCAATGCCAGGCTGCGCGTGTTCGGTGTCCGGCCGGTGGCGACCAGCAGCTTGTCGGCGCGCACTTCGCCCTGTCCAGTGGTCAGCACGAATTCGCCGTCCACATGGGCGACTTGGCTGGCTTGCGTATGTTCCAGTACCTTGATTCCTTCGGCACGGAAGGCGGCTGTGACGGCCTCGCCGATGGCAGGGTCTTCGCGGAAGAACAGCGTGCTGCGCGCAAGGATCGTGACCTGGCTACCCAGCCGGGCGAAGGCTTGCGCCAGTTCCAGCGCCACCACCGACGAGCCGATGACGGCCAGGCGTTCGGGAATGGTGTCGCTGACCAAGGCCTCGGTCGAAGTCCAGTAGGGTGACTCTTTCAGGCCCGGAATCGGCGGCATGGCCGGACTGGCACCCGTGGCGACCAGGCAGCGGTCGAACATCACGACGCGCTCACCACCCTCGTTCAAACTAACGATAAGGCTCTGGTCGTCCTTGAAACGCGCTTCACCGTGCAGAACGGTGATGGCTGAATTGCCGTCCAGGATGCCTTCGTACTTGGCATGACGGAGTTCTTCGACACGGGCCTGCTGCTGGGCCAGCAGCCGCTCGCGCAAGATCGTCGGCGGTGTGGGTGGCATGCCGCCGTCGAATGGGCTTTCCCGGCGCAGATGGGCGATGTGGGCGGCGCGGATCATGATCTTGGACGGCACACAACCGACGTTGACGCAGGTGCCGCCGATGGTGCCGCGCTCAATCAGCGTGACCTGCGCGCCTTGCTCGACGGCCTTCAGTGCTGCCGCCATCGCGGCTCCACCGCTGCCGATCACGGCGACTTGCAACGGGCGCTCGCCGCCGCTGCCCTTGTCGGCCGGCGGGGCATCGGCGAGCATCGCTTTGTAGCCCAGGCCAGCCACGGCGGCGGTCAGTGCGTCCGGCGCTGTGCCTGGATCAAGGGCGAGCTGGGCCGCGCCCTTGGCATAGGACACTATGGCAGATTGGACGCCGGGTACTTTTTCCAGCGCTTCCTTGACGTGCGCCGCGCACGAGTCGCAGGTCATGCCGGTGATTTTTAGATGGGTCATGTATTTTTCCTTTTCTGTGGTGGCTACGGCTGTTGCCGTCAGCCACGTTGTTCTGGCAATTCACAGCTGTCCGGCCCGCAGCGGCGATGTGCTGGCGAGATGAAATCCCAGACCGACACCCCAACCATCAAGGCCAGGCCGACATAGAGCAGTCCACCGCTCTGCCAGCCGTAAGCCCGCATTAAAAACACCGCTGCCAGCACCAAGATCGGGCCTATCGTGCCGAGCGCCGTGCGTCGCCACTGTCGATGATTGAGCCAAGCGATAGCATTGGCGAGTAACGCGATGCCGGCGAACATCGGCAGCAGGATGCCAATGAATAGCCCCTCGTACTGGCTCAAGAAGCCCAGTCCGATGGCCGCGCCAAAGCTGGCGATGGCAGGAAAACAGGCGGCGCAGCCCATCGCGGAAACGACGCTGCCGAGCGCGCCGGTTTTGCCAGCGATGCGCGTGATGAGTCCCATGTGTCGCTCCCGAGTTCGGTTAACGGATCAGCGTTTGAGGCTGGACGGATAGCCCGCGTCCTCGGTCGCCTTGGTCAACTTCTGGACGTTGGTCTTGGCATCGTCGAAGGTGACGACGGCCTGGCGCTTGTCGAAACTTACGTCGGTCTTGCTCACGCCCTCAACCTTGGAAAGCGCGTGCTTGACAGTGATCGGGCAAGAGGCGCAGGTCATGCCAGGCACGGACAGCGTGACGGTCTGAGTGGCGGCGAACACGGGGGCAACGAAAGCGGCGAGAGCGAGGGAGGCAAACAGCTTTTTCATGATGAACTCCTGATTAGTAGAAAAATGGCATGACGTAGGGAAAACCAAGCGCGACCAAGACCAACACGGCGACGAACCAGAAAATGAGCTTGTAGGTGGTGCGCACTTGCGGAATCGCGCACACCTCGCCCGGCTTGCAGGCTGCGGTCGGTCGGACGATGCGCCGCCAGGCAAAGAACAGTGCAACCAGCGCCGCGCCGATGAAGATCGGCCGATACGGCTCCAATACCGTCAGGTTGCCGATCCATGCCCCGCTGAACCCCAAGGCGATCAAAACCAGCGGCCCCAGGCAGCAGGCCGACGCAAGAATGGCGGCCAGCCCACCGGCGAAGAGCGCGCCGCGCCCGTTTTGTGGTTCAGACATACGCTTGTCCTTTCAAATTTGGTTTGGATAGCTTAAGCTTACTTCCGTAGTTATGTACGGAGTCAAGCGATATGCAAATTAATTTTGAGAATCTGACCATTGGCGTTTTTGCCAAGGCGGCCGGGGTCAATGTGGAGACCATCCGGTTCTACCAGCGCAAGGGCCTGCTGCCGGAGCCAGACAAGCCCTATGGCAGCATTCGCCGCTATGGCGAGGCGGATGTAACACGAGTGCGGTTCGTGAAATCGGCCCAGCGGCTGGGCTTTAGCCTGGACGAAATCGCCGAGCTACTGCGGCTGGAGGATGGCACCCATTGCGAGGAAGCCAGCGGTCTGGCCGAGCACAAGCTCAAGGATGTGCGCGAGAAGATGGCCGACTTGGCACGCATGGAGGCCGTGCTGTCTGAACTGATGTGCGCCTGCCATGCGCGGAAAGGGAACGTTTCCTGCCCGCTGATTGCGTCACTGCAAGACGGAACGAAGCTCGCTGCATCGGCGCGGGGGAGTCACGGGGTGACTACGCCTTAGCGTGCTTTATTTTCCGAATTCTGAGACGACCCCTAGATGCCTGGTCAAGACTGCATACTTGCAGTTTTGACCAAGCATCGGAATATAATTTTAAGCAATAAAAACAATATTATGTAGCAACTTCACAAAAAGATAATAATCAGCAGGTTACAGTGAGAAACCTAGATTAACTCGGCATCCTATTGTGAAAATCAATAGCAAAATCTGATTCAGATCGTGGTTCGGTATTGTAGAATTTGAAGCCTAAACATTTAACTTCCTTATAACCATGCTCTTTAACTTCATTTAAGAACTCAACATAGTTTTGTGAATCATCTTGATCTGCATCAAAAACAATTTGGCTTTCATCATCCAAACTAATCAATACTTCCTCTTTCCAAGTATCCTTTTCAAGCAAATGACCACCTTTAGGCTCAATTAAGCATTGATAGTACATTTCACTATTTTCAGCATCATTAATGATCAGCATGTAGTCAGGGCTGAATCTACGACCATCTTTAGGGCTAAACAACCAATAATCGAGTTCATTCCGTATCAGGTAAATCTCTGCACCCTTGTAGCGTGATTTAAGCTCGTCAATTTGAGTTGCAACAAACTTAACAAAGCGTTTTTCTTCACTTGTGCCATAGTTTTCACTGTAGGCGTACCAATCGGCAGTTTCAACATCAAACTGTAGATCGGGGTTGTCATGGCTTGACTGTGGTTTTGCACGTTCATCAGGTGCATGATCACTCGTTTCACCATCTGAATCTTGGATAGGGAACGAAACCAAGTAGATGTTCTTTTCTTGCTGAAAGATAGAGGATAGTGATTTAGGTCTAAAAATATGACTTCCTGTAATCTGTGGCATGTGCCGATCTATGGCTTTACGCACTTCGGGTAAAATCACACCGACCAATAATTGCAGTTTTTCATGCGCTTCAAGTTGGTTAATGTCCTTACCTTCTGAATACGAATATTTAATTTCATATAAAGGTAGATACTTTTCGATCAATTCATCAATACTTTTTATCCCAACAATGTGATTTTTCAGATGATTAAATCGAAAGAAATTGTTTTCTGCTGACATTAATGCCTTGCGGATAATTAACGGGGAAAAGTATTCATCGGTTAAATGAATGGTTTTATACTGAATCCCTGCCTGAATATTATTTTGCTCTTTATCCGTTAAATTTCTTGTATAAGGGGGCGTCGCAGAATTCGGAAAAAAACGTACGCTAAGCAGAACGATCATCGGCCGAGATTCCGGCCATTTTCGTTCGTTGAAGTGAAAGTGTCCGATTTAAAGAAGCAAAAGTGTCCAGAGCTTGCAGTCGTGAAGTAAAAGTGTCCAAGGCGGTCGGGTTTGAATCAAGGAGATTGGTTTGAGGGTGAAGCGCTTTTAGTCGGTTGACGTTCGACATGGTGGCTTGCCTTGTCCACCGCGGCGATGAAGGCCGCGCGGTCTTCCTGGGGTCTGAGGTGCAGTGGAACGGAAAACCGGGTTAAGCCGTTGGCGCCACTTTCAGGTATTGATACAGCGTCTCGCGACTGATGCCGAACTCGCGCGCAAGCGTGGCTTTCTGCTCGCCGGCACCGGCGCGGCGGCGTAGCTCGACAACCTGGTCGTCCACAAGCGCCATCTTACGGCCACGGTAAGTGCCGCGCTGCTTGGCCAGCGCGATCCCCTCTCTCTGCCGCTCGCGGATCAGCGCCCGCTCGAATTCAGCGAACGCTCCCATTACCGACAGCAGTAAGTTCGCCATCGGCGAATCCTCGCCAGTGAAGCTGAGGCACTCCTTGACGAACTCAATGCGGATGCCGCGCTTGGTGAGCTGCTGCACCAGGCGGCGCAGGTCGTCTAGGTTGCGGGCAAGGCGATCCATGCTGTGCACCACCACAGTGTCACCCTCGCGCGCGAATGACAGCATGGCATCGAGCTGCGGCCGCAGGGTGTCCTTCCCCGAAGCCTTGTAGATGAACTGCTTATCCACCTGGACGTTGTCGAGTTGGCGTTCTGGGTTCTGGTCGAAACTGCTGACCCTGATATAGCCCATGCGTTGACCGTGCAAGATGAGTCTCCAAGAGGCGAAAGTGTCAGGGAAACTCTATGACCCTTCGCGGCATCTTTCAAGAAATCACGAAACGGACTCTATCCTGACTGATCAATTCGGGGCATCCTGACATCAGGTTAGGGTATGCCTCAATCTGACGCCTATCGGCCGATATATCACGGCCGCTCCTGGCCCGTGTCGGATTTACGGCCGGACTACAACATATATCCAATGTCCGACGCACCGGTGGGATAGGCGAACATCGTCGTCTTGAGCTGTTCCGCCGTGAGGCCATGGCGTATTGCGAGAGCAAAGATGTTGATCACCTCATCCACATGCGGGCCCAGTAGATGTGCGCCGAGCACCCGGTCAGTTTCCTCGTCGATGAGCACCTTGAATCCATAAGCAGGCTCTGCGGCCTGACGCGCCGTGAACCAGTCGGATGCCTTTTCGCTCTGCATGCGGAACTTGTAGCCTTGCCGGCGCGCCTCAGCTTCGCCTAGTCCCACGGCGGCAAGGGGCGGGATCGTGAAGACCACGCTCGGCACCCCAGTGTAGTTCGGCTCTTGGTGGTTCCCGTTCAGCAGATTCGACGCAACCACCTTGCCATCGTGGCTCGACACCGGCGTCAGGGGTGGGCCCACTTGCGCGGCGTCGCCGGCCGCATACACCGCCGGATTAGAGACACTCTGCAGGAACTCGTTGAGCTTGATCCGGCCCCGCTCGTGCGCCACCCCGGCGGCGTCCAGGTCGAGCGCGTCGAGCGCGGGCACGCGGCCGGCGCCATGCACAACGAGGTCTGCCTGGAACGTCTCCAAGTTCCCATGTGCAGCGGCACGGACGGTGAAGCTGCCACCGTCCCGGTCTATGGTCTCGACGGCGGTCCCGGTGCGCACGTCAATGCCGAGATCGCGAGACTTCTCCACCAGCCACCCGACAAGGTCTGGGTCAAATGGCCCGAGCACGCGCGAAGCCTGCTCGAGTACGGTGACTTCGGCGCCTGCGCGCCGTGCGGTATGCGCAAACTCGAAGGCGATAAAGCCACCGCCGACGAGAATGATCCGGCGCGGCAGGGTCTCCAATTCAAGAAATTCCTCGTGGGTGATCAGGTGCTCCTCGCCCGCGATGCCGAGCTTCATCGGCTCCGCTCCCGAGGCGATCAGGATGTACTCGGCCTCCAGCGGCTCGCCTTCGACATCAAGCGTTTGGCGGCCGGTGAAGCGGGCAAGCCCATGATAGGTATCTATATCCTTGTCGGCGTAACGCTGCCGGTGCTTTTCTGGAATGGGATCGGTAAAAGTCCGCTTGAAGGCGATCAGGGCCGGCCAGTCGATACGGGTCTCGCCGGCAATGCCTTTGCCATGCATGCGACGGGCGTGGTCCGCCGCGGTGGCGCCGCCTACGAGCATTTTTTTGGGATCGCACCCGCGCAGTGCGCACGTGCCACCAAAGGGGCGGAAATCAATCACCGCAACACTCCATCCGGCAGCCCGCACACGCATCGCGGCGACCATCGCTGCCGTCCCGGTGCCAATAATCACAAGGTTGTATCGTTTCATCATTCACTCTCCTAATTCGATAAAATAGGTGCGTTCCGCGGAACGCCAGGATGCGAAGCACACGACCACTCGGACTTTCTAAAGCGTGCAAAGTTGCCGCCACCGACTGGTCCATCGAAGGCAGCACTGCTGCAATACCTGGCTTGGAGCGCTCAACCTGGCTCTGTAACCGTTGCAAGGCAGTCACTTCGGTCCTGCCCGGCGATGATCAGGCACTTCGCCTGAAAGCGCGGATCCCTCGTGCCAAGGACAGGATGAACAGCCCCGTCAGGGCGACTGCCGCGATGACCCGATGCTTTCCGAGGAGCCAGCTGCCCCCTGTGCCGGGGAGTACAACGGCGAGCACCGGCAGGTGGCAGGGACATGTGAGCACCGCAAGCGCGCCCCAAAGGTAGCCGCTGAGCGGCTTGGGTGTGTCGGGGGGAATGCGCTCCTGACTATTCATACAGGAAGCGCCGACGCGCCATGCGCCAATTCAGTCAACTGGGCTTCCAGGTTCGCCAGCGCTTGGCGGCGGCGCTCGACGAGCTGGCGCAGCACGGCAAGCTGCGCGGCCGCTTCCTCGGAGTCCGCAGCATCCAGCGCCCGGCACAGCTGCGCCAACGCATCCAGGCCGATACCCGCCTCGAAGGCCGCCCGTACGAAGCACAGCCGTTGCAAGGCAGCATCGTCGAACAGGCCGTAGCCGCCAGGGGTGCACGCCACGGGCCAGGCGGAACCCGCCGCTGTTTTTCCAAAGTCCTTGACTCCGTACTTAGCTCCGGACGTACGATCATGTTTTCGATGGATCTTGCAAAGGAGAATTTATGTCTGAGCCGCAAAAAGGCCGCGGCGCCCTGTTTGCTGGTGGGCTGGCCGCCATTCTTGCGTCGGCCTGCTGCCTGGGGCCGTTGGTGTTGGTCATGTTGGGATTCAGCGGCGCTTGGATGAGTAACTTGGCGGCATTGGATCCTTACCGCCCCATCTTTCTCGGTGCGGCATTGATAGCAATGTTCTTTGCCTACCGCCGCATCTTCCGGACTACGCAAGCATGCGAGCCTGGCGATGTATGCGCTGCCCCACAAGCCAAGACGTCGTACAAAGTCATCTTTTGGATTGTGGCTGCGCTAGTTGTCGTTGCACTAACGTTCCCGTATGTAATGCCCCTGTTCTACTAATTGAGGAAAAATCATGAAAAAACTGCTTACCGCTCTTGCCCTTGCCGCTACCTTCGCTGTCCCTGCCTGGGCCGCCACGCAGACGGTCACGTTGTCCGTTCCCGGAATGTCCTGCGCGACTTGCCCTATCACCGTGAAGAAGGCGCTGAGCAAGGTAGAGGGCGTTAGCAAGATCGAGGTCGACTACGCAACCAAGCTGGCTGTTGTGACGTTCGACGATGCGAAAACCAGCGTCCAGGCATTGAACAAGGCGACGACGGACGTGGGCTACCCTTCTGAACTGAAGAAATAAGGCATCAAATGACGGCGGCGTCGCCAGAGCCAGATAGAGATGTTGTTCTGGCGATTCTACTGTCAGTCATTCCGTGCACAACCTGTAAATGACGTACGGAGCCTGTTCGCTGATGCGAAAAACTGATCCAGTTACCGAGGCGTTGTACGACTCGGCTTGGGCATAACGGATGAAAGAGAGAGCAAAATGCAAGAATTAAACGAAGTTGGTCTGAGCGTGGCGGGCATGACTTGCCCAAGTTGCACAAAGCACGTTGAGGACGCGCTGCTGGCGGTTCCCGGCGTGATACGAGCGTCTGTCGATTATCCGGCGAACAGGGCGCAGGTCACGGGCAATAGGCTTGACGTATCGGCACTCGTGACGGCAGTGGGGGCACTTGGTTATCGTGCTAAGCCTGCAGACGAAGTGGAAAGCAAAAGGCGCAGTGCTGAACGGCCAGGACTTCTTGGCAGAGCCGCCCAGTGGCTGAGCGGTGACCGCGCGGTGGAGGAGCTGGCCGGTCAGTTACATGTGGCGGTTATCGGTAGCGGCGGAGCCGCTGTGGCGGCTGCGCTCAAAGCGGCGGAAAACGGTGCCCGGGTCACGCTGATCGAGCGCGGGACTATCGGCGGCACCTGCGTCAACGTGGGTTGCGTTCCCTCCAAGATCATGATTCGGGCAGCCCATATCGCTCATCTGCGCCGTGAAAGTCCTTTTGACGTGGGGCTCACTGCGACGCCGCCTGTTGTCTCGCGTGACCGTTTGCTTGTCCAGCAACAGGCGCGCGTGGACGAGCTGCGAATTGCCAAATATGAAAGCATCCTCGAAAGCAATCCGTCAATCAATCTGGTACGAGGCAGCGCCCGTTTCAAGGATGGCCACACGCTTATCGTGGAAGCTGCAGAAGGGGACTGGCACGAAGTGGCGTTTGACCGCTGTCTCATTGCTACCGGCGCGAGCGCAGCCATTCCGCCGTTGCCTGGTCTTGCAGAAACCCCCTATTGGACTTCCACCGAAGCGCTGGTTAGCGAGACCATTCCGAAACGGCTCGCAGTAATCGGTGCCTCAGTAGTAGCGCTGGAACTGGCGCAGGCGTTTGCACGGCTGGGCAGCGAAGTCACGATCCTGGCGCGGCGCACGTTGTTTGCGAGCGAGGACCCTGCCATTGGCGAGGCCGTGACCGCTGCCTTCCGAGCGGAAGGCATCACGGTGTTGACACAGACACAGGCAAGTGCCGTGACCTATTCCGATCGCCAATTCATCCTCACGACCCCGCAGGGAGAGTTGCGCGCGGATCAATTGTTCGTTGCTACCGGCCGCGCACCGAATACCACCAGCCTGGATCTTGAACGAGCAGGTGTGGCGCTCGACTCGCAACATCGCATCGTGATCGATAAAGGCATGCGAACGAGCGCACCGAACATTTATGCAGCCGGCGATTGCACCGACCAACCGCAGTACGTCTACGTTGCAGCCGCCGCTGGCACCCGTGCCGGTATCAACATGACAGGCGGCGACGCAACGCTCGATCTCGACGCTATGCCGGCAGTCGTGTTCACTGATCCGCAAGTTGCCACGGTTGGCTACAGTGAAGCAGAAGCCCAGCGCATCGGCCTGCAAACCGACAGTCGTACTCTCACGCTCGACAATGTGCCGCGTGCACTCGCCAACTTCGACACGCGCGGCTTTATCAAGCTTGTCGCTGAGGCTGAATCTGGACGCATTCTTGGGGTTCAGGCTGTAACACCGGAAGCAGGCGAGATCATCCAGACTGCCGCGATTGCCATCCGGGCTCGCATGACCGTCCAGGATCTTGCCAACCAACTTTTCACCTACCTCACCATGGTGGAAGGTCTCAAACTGGTGGCACAGACTTTCTCGAAGGATGTGACACAGCTATCGTGCTGTGCGGGCTAAACCAAGGACACGAAAAGAGCGACAGAGGAGTTTTTATGTTTTGCGATATTAGACTAACAGCACGTTGCACCCGTGCATGCTTAACCATTCTGTTGGCGGGTACTGCAGCGTTTGGCTTGTCAAACAATGCGCTGGCGGCCTACGACTTTTCTAAGCTGGGAGCAGCGATCGAAACATTGGCGCCGGAGACCGTCGACGGCTGGGAAAAGAAAGCGAGGGCGGGCGATGCCATGGCGCAGAACATCATGGGTCTTGCCTACAAATGCGGTATGGGCGTAAAACAAGACCATGCTGCATCGATCCAGTGGTTTCGCAGGGCGGCCGAGCAGGGTGAAGCTGATGCGCAGTTCAACCTGGGGCGCCTCTACGCAAGCGAAGTCGACGGTATGTATAAGAAAGGGCGTGCGGCTCCTGCCGACGATGCACAGGCGTTCAAGTGGTACCGCCTCTCTGCCGAGCAGGGACACACGCAGGCTCAAGTCAGGCTGGCTCAACTGTTTGCGAAGGGGCTCGGTGAGGTCGCGCGCGACCAGGTTCAGGCCTACAAGTGGATGAGTCTGGCAGCAGCGTCAGGAGAACCAACGGCAGCAAAAGTCATTGCCGACTATGCGGCTCAAATGAAGCCCGAACAGGTGCAGCAAGCGCAATTGCTGGTCCAGGAATGGAAACGCCGGCAAAGCGCACGCTGACGTGATCTTTGAAAAGCGCGGCATGTAATCGCCAAGGGTGGGTTTATGCCGCGTAACCGCTGCTTGGATGTTGGAGGTGGAAATTGGACAAGACTATATATTCCAAAAAGATTGCCGAGAGCCTCTCATCTGGCAATCATCCAGAAGAGTTCGCAACCCTCTTCGTCACCCTGCTTCGTCAGCTTGTGATGGGAAGGCCTGTGTCACGCGAAGCGCTCGGCACCGCACTCGGATGGTCTGGGCAGAGGGTTGCAACTGTACTTGAGCCGGCGCCCGGTACCGAATATGACGAGCAGGGCAATATCATTGGACTGGGCCTGACGCTACGCGAAACCCCTCACGTTTTTGAAGTGGATGGCCGCCGTTTATACACCTGGTGTGCGCTCGACACCTTGATGTTTCCCGCTTTGATTGGCAAAACAGCCCGTGTCACGTCGCGCTGTGCTGCCACCGGCAGGCCGATTACGCTCACAGTTGCGCCAGAAGCAGTGCTTCAGGTTGAACCGGCGGAAACAATGGTGTCTCTGCTAACGCCGGATGCTTCACCCGACATTCGCTGTTCCTTTTGCTGTCATGTGCATTTTTTTGCATCGCCTTCTGTTGCAAATGCATGGGCTTCGACGCACCCGGGGATAGAGCTCGTGCCTGTCGAGAATGCATTCGGTCTCGGACATCTGATCGCGCATAAGCTGTTAGAAGACAGCGAGCGAAACACGGCATGAATGCCTACTCGATTTCGAAGCTTGCTGAAGATGCAGGCGTAAGCGTGCATGTTGTGCGCGACTACTTGATGCGCGGGTTGTTGCATCCCGCCTGGCGAACCGAAGGTGGCTACAACGTTTTCGATGCCAAAACACTGGAACGGTTGCGTTTCCTGCGC
>NZ_BBTF01000075.1:0-13845 GCF_000876115.1 Acinetobacter sp. NBRC 110496 | reverse complement strand
CTCGCCTGCGTGGATGCAAGACCTGAATGGGGAAGATGGTGCAACCGAATCGGACAATTCACAGATTGAAAAACTGAATCGGAACTTGGGTCAATACTACGACCTGCAATCCAAACAATTTACTGCCGATAGCACCGTTCGAGACACCCATGTCGGTTACTGGTTTGAATTGACCGAACACCCTGAAATTGATCAACACGAGGGCAGCGATAAAGAATTTCTGATTACAGGCAAAAACTTCTATAACCAAAATAACTTGCCTAAAGACCTCAATCAGCAGATTGATCAACTATTGGCACAAAGCAACTGGCAGCCAACCCAAACCAACAATGAAGAGCGCCAAGCCAATCAACTGACGCTACAACGCCGCAGTATTAAAACCGTACCCGAATTTAATCCCTTACAACACCGTCCAGTCGCTTCGCCACAACGAGCCAAAGTGGTTGGGCCAAGTGGTGAAGAAATCCATGTGGATGAATGGGGACGGATTAAAGTCCGCTTCCTGTTTACCCGCAATGAAGACCACAGCCATGATGGTGGTGCAGGTGCCAATGACAACGACACCGATTCAGCTTGGGTTGATGTACTCACGCCTTGGGCTGGTGAAGGCTATGGGGCACGCTTCTTACCGCGCATAGATGAAATCGTGGTGATTGACTTCTTTGATGGCAATATTGATCGTCCATTTGTCGTAGGTCGAATTCATGAAGGCCATCGCAGTCCAACCAAGTTTGACAACGCAGGCAAGCTGCCAGACACCAAGAAACTGGCAGGGATCAAATCTAAAGAGTACCAAGGTGAAGGCTTTAACCAACTGCGCTTTGATGACACCACAGGTCAGATCAGTGCCCAGTTGCAAAGTAGCCATGCGGCCAGTCAACTGAACCTTGGGAAACTCAGCCACCCTAAAGACAAAGCCGAAAGTGAAGACCGCGGTGAAGGTTTTGAGCTACGTACCGACCAATGGGGTGCAGTCCGTGCAGGCGAGGGTTTGCTGCTTTCCACACATAAACAGGATCAAGCCAAAGGTGAGCATCTCGATGCACAAGTTGCTAAACAGCAGCTTGAGGGCAATCAAAACAATGCCAAGGCCTTAAGTGAAGTAGCCAAGAACCAACAGACTGATGAGATTGAATCACTGGAACAATTGAAAGCTTTTGCTGAAGAAATTGAGTCTGATATAGCCAAGTTTAATAAAGCGATGTTGTTATTTAGTTCACCTGCAGGTATTGGGCTGAGCAGCAATGAAGATATTCATCTCTCTGCCGATGGCCAGATCAATCAGTTTGCTGGTGACAGTATTAATCTAAGCACACAAAAAAATTTAGTAGCACATGTCAGTGGTAAAGCCAGTCTTTTTGCTGCACAAGGTGGTATCAAACAAGTTGCGGCCAAAGGCAAGTTTGAGATGCTGGCTCAGGCCGAAGGGATGGACTTTCTTGCCAAGCAAGGTATTAAAATTATTTCGACCGAAGATCGGATTGAGATTATCAGTCCAAAAGAGATCGTTTTTAAAGGGGATACATCTGAACTCAAGCTGAATGGTTCGGGGATTTTCCCAACCACAGGTGGCAAGTTTGAGGTGAAAGCAGGGCAGCATTTGTTTATGGGTGGGGCGTCCGTAAATGTACCTGCAATTGATTTACCAGATTGTTCTGCGAAGCAGACACAGGCAGCTCAAAATGGTTCTGCAAAGGTAGACTTATCATGAGTTTATCGGTTTTTATAGCTGTTCAAAATGATCCTGAACAGAATCATCGTGCTCAGTTAGAACAGCAGTGTTTAAAACTTTTAGCTCAATATGGACATCTTATCTTTTTATTGGATAGCACCTTAAATCCTTCAATTTTTGATGATGTGGTCAATGCCTTAGCGAAAAAGAACATTGCTTATATTCCCTTAGCAATCAAAAAGGATATGGAAACATCTAATCTTTTTTTGATACGTATTGATGATCAAAAGGTATTTGAGCAAGTAAAAGATGATGTGTTGCTAAACTTATTGCGCAATAAAGATATGACCAATGACTGTTACTTTGTACATGGCTTTGGTGCATCAAAAACAGAATCTCTTGAGGAGTTAAGAGATCAGATAAGAAATAAGTTGGTTGTGTTTGATCAGGGACGGAAAATTTTATTCCGTTGGTATGATCCACGAGTATTGATCTACTTAAATGATATTTTAGAAGAAAAAAATTTATTGAGTTTATTGGATAGCTTTGCAGTATGGCATTTTTTACATCCTACTGGCTTCTATAGCATCGAATCTCAGGAAGAACGCGCTCAAATCAAAACATTAGCTCTCCGTTCTCTGGATCAATCTCAATCGGTCGCATTAGATCTGGTTGAAATAGCAAATAGTGTATTCCAACAGCTGAATGATTTTAAAGACGTCGATGTTTCAAAATTACGCCCCGTAGAGATTCATAAAACGTTACTACAGGCATACAAAGTTTATGGACTAGAAAATAATTTAGATCTCGTCACTTATGGTTTGTATGGGCAAATTATTCATAAGGATTTTATGACTCATCCTTTGGTCACGGATATTCTTTATGAACATTGTGTGCAGGGCGAGCTCTCATTTTCAGAGGCGATGGACTATCTGAAATCTGATGCTTATTTAGTTATTCAAAAAGATTTAAATGTATAAGGTGTGATATGACAACAAATCAGCAAGCAAATCTTAAAGCACCCAATGCGACCAACTCAAAATTCAATGAGATAATTCAACAGCAAAAACAAAAGCAAGCTCAAATTCCTAAGCTCGGACAAACTCAGCCTGTTGGTGATATGCGTATACCTACAGTTGCTAAAGACGTAAATAAAAAAATAGAACAAAGTGAAATTGCCAAGTCTGCTAAGCAGTCTACTGCTGCAAATGTACAGAACAATAGTGCAGGGCAAGCACAAAAGGAATGTTCTAACTTTTGTCGTAAAATGGGTTTTAATATTTTACCTTTACGTTATACGGTGGTCAGTGGCAATGCACCTGCTTTGCCTGCAACTTTAGGAAAAAATGTAAAAGAGATCCAGTTAAACCATTTTAAATATGCCGTTGAAATGATTGATACTGGATATATATACCGTTTAGTAAAACGGGCATCTGGAGCTTTGGAGTGGGCAGGTTATTTAGTTACCCCGAAAGGACATTTATCGTATTTCCCTGTAGGTAAAGAAGCCCCAAAAAGCGTGCCTGAATTTGCTTGTAAAGGTGCTGGACACAACTTTAATTCTTCTGTCATTGCGGTAGAAAGCAATCCTAAAGATGAAGCCAAAATTGCGTATATCATTCATACGCATGTGCCTATGAGTAAGGCAAAGCTGAGTGAATATGAAAAAAATGCAGAGAAGTTCGTAACAGAAGGGAAATGGCAGAAAGTTTTAATCAGTGCTGGAAGTACACAAGAGCATTGTATTGCAGCTGGCCAGTTTAAAACTACGGTTTATAATATAAAGAGTTTTGGTGAAAACCGTATTAATGCAACGCTGAATAAATTTAAAAATGAACCAAACTCACTTGCTTGCATGGCATTGTATGATCCAGTTGGTATTACGAGAAAGTTAAATTCATTGCGTAATTCTGAATTTAAAAATGTGATGGAGTATCTGGCAAAGAAAGACGGTTTGTTCTCTAATGAACATAAATTACATAGCTCTCAATGCATTGATAGTATAAAGGTTTGTTTAGAGAATAGATTGCTGAATGAAAAAGTTCAATTAACAAACCAAGTCAATAAAAGCGTGGTGTTAATGAGCTTATGGGATGAGCTCCCAAAAAACTTAACAGATTCTGATGATATTAATTATGAACTAGAAAAAATATACAAGAGAAAGTCAAAAGAAGAACAAGAAAGATTATTGCGTGAAGCTCAAAAGAAGCAGGACCCAACTAAAGGTATCTTTAATCAAGACATGGGAACCTTAAGTAAAGATCAAGGTCAGAAAATCTGGAATGAGAAATATAAAATAAATCTAGATGTGGATGCAAAATCAAAATTTGATACGACTGTAAATGAGTTAATCGAGAAAGGGTTGAAAGGAGCAAGAGCCGTTGCAGATGATCATATTAAATGGTTGTTGTCTAAAGCTGTGATCAATGCGCTGCACGCATATGATGACAAAGTGCAAGTTCCTTATGGAAATATTTTCTATGTTCATGCCATGGATATGATCAATGGAATGAGTGGAGTACCAAGTGGGCAAGCATTACTTGAAACTTGGTTAGGAGTAGAAAAAATTGCGAAAGAAAATATTTATATGCGCGCAATTTGTTATAACCAAGAAAGTTTGAAAAATAAATACAATACAGCTGCACCTAGCATTATCGATATATCTTGGGATGACGGACAAAATGCGACCAAAACTGTAATTGCTGCATTTGTTGCTGCGGATAAGGCTTGGCAAGAATGGGCAGCAGATAAAACCAATAACGGTTATATGTTACATGGGCAAAAGTTTAGCTTATTAAAAACGTTCTACTGGATGTCTGAACTGACTCAAAGTGCAGTGAAATGGAGTATGAAATATACGCCAGGCTCAGAATTTGCAAAAAAACTTGGACGCTTAACGTTTTATACCTTTGCTCATAGTGGGGCATTGGTTGAGCATGTTGCAAAGAACTCGCTGTACTATCTTATTCCAGTTCAGACTTTAACGGGTCGGATTAAACTGACACCTGAAATGGTACAGAACAACTGGAAAAAGTATTCTTCAGCCGCGACCAACCCAAGTAAAGCTGCAAAACAAATTGATCGGATTATTGCAAATAGTTCACCAAGTGCAGGTTTGCGTGTATCTGGTGTGGTTGCAATATTTGAGTTAATTAACTTTGGAACACAGGTTTCTAAATTTAATAATGATCCATCGGTAGATAATGCACTGTCGTATATGTCGGGTATGATGGCGACAACCGCTGCTATTTTGGAAGTGGGTAGCAGTTCGATGGAGAAGTTTTCATTTGCAGAACGTGCCGCTTATATTGCTAAGTGTGGTGCATATTTTGCGATTGCAGGGGCAACAATTTCATTGATTATCGATATAAAGAATTTTGGAAAGTCAATAAAAGAAGGTAATCCTTATAGTTTTGCTCTGAATTTAGTAAAAGGAGCAGTTTCATTTGCTACTTTAGTGGTGGGTTTTAGTGCATTTTTGAATTTGCCTGTCATGAGAAATACAGCCTTACATTATACGATTGAGCGTTATGCACTTGGGCGTGCAATATTAGGTATACGAGCATTACAAGCAGGTGCAATGTTAAGTGTGGTGGGGATTGCGCTTGTTGTCCTGGAAATTTATTTAAAAAACTATGTCTTGGATAATGCGATGCAAGACTGGTGTCAGAAATGTGCATTTCGATTAAAAACGAGTGCTGAAAGTCCTTTTAAAGATATTAAAGAAGAAGAAAAAGAGTTTAATAGTGCGGTGGTGAGTGTCTAAATGAAACATTTAAAGTTAAATCTAAAACTGGTAGAAGGCCCAATCCATTCTTTAGAAAAAGCCAAATCCAAAATACCCGTAAATCAAAATGTGGGAGGAATCGCAACTGGCACCGCTTTTGCCGGTGTACTGGCTGAAAGTAGTTCATTACTTACCAGTGCTCCTATTTTGGTGATGGCAGGTAAAGCTAAAGATGGCATCACGTTTACTGGGGAAATAGAAGGACATTCTTTACTAGGGCAATTTACAACGGCTCGTTTTAAAGAAAATGATCAACTGATTGCTGTAATTAATGAAAAACCCGTAGATGGACGTTATCAGGTCTATGCCATTCTTGATCCTAAATCAGGCTTATTGTATATGATCTATGAAATGGGTCGTTCAGTAAAAAAAGGCTATAAAGCGATTATTATGCAAACCTATTATTTTACGCTTATTTGCTGGGGAGGAATGACAATAGTACTTTTACTTTTTTATATCTTTGATTTTAACTATTCATGGGATTTATTTTTAAAATTAATGCTTTGGGATTTTTTTGGGTTGTTTCTTGTGATTGCAGTTATGGGATTTGTTAATTACTTTGGTTATAGAAAATCCTATGAGAATTTTGGAACATTGTCAGAGCAGATATTTGAAAAACTAGGTTTTGATGATCCTAAAGAGCAGGATTTTTACAATGATTATTTAATTAATGATGGAATCAACATTAGTGTTATGGATTATAGAAAAAATTTAAAAGGTCAAGATCCTTATCCAGAAGATTATTTTGATAAGAAAAAAGTTAATGAATGATGACTGGCCTACAATTAAACCTAAAACTGGTAGAAGGCCCGATCCATTCTTTAGAAAAAGCCAAATCCAAAATACCCGTAAATCAAAATGTAGGTGGAATTGCCGCTGGTACTGCTTTTGCTGGTGTGCTGGCTGAAAGTAGTTCCTTACTTACCAGTGCTCCTATTTTGGTGATGGCAGGTAAAGCTAAAGATAGCATCACGTTTACAGGGGAAATAGATGGACATTCTTTACTGGGGCAATTTACGACGGCTCGTTTTAACGAAAATGATCAACTGATAGCTATAATTAATGACAAGCCTGTGGATGGACGTTATCAGGTCTATGCCATTATTGATCCTAAATCTGGTTTGCTTTATATGATCTATGAAATGGGTCGTTCAGTAAAGAAGGGCTATAAAGCGATTATTATGCAAACCTATTATTTCACTTTAATTACATGGGGAGTAATAGCAATTTTAATGCTACTGTTTTATATATTTAAGTTTTCTTATTCTTGGGATTCTTTTTTACGTCTAATTATATGGACATTTTGGGGGATTTTTGGAGTGGGTGCCTTAATGGGATTTGTAAACTATTTTGGCTATAAGAAGTCATATGAAAATTTTGGAACATTATCAGAGCATATATTTGAAAAATTAGGTTTTGAACACCCCAAAGAGCAGGATTTTTATAATGAGTTTTTAACAGATGACGGTGTTCAGATTAGTGTAATGAAATATCGTAATAAGTTAAAAGGTCAAGACCCTTATCCAGAGGATTATTTTGATAAGAAAAAAAGTTAGTGAGTGATGACTGGTCTACAATTAAATCTAAAACTGGTAGAAGGCCCAATCCATTCTTTAGAAAAAGCCAAATCCAAAATACCCGTAAATCAAAATGTGGGAGGAATCGCAACTGGTACTGCTTTTGCTGGTGTACTGGCTGAAAGTAGTTCCTTACTTACCAGTGCTCCTATCCTAGTGATGGCAGGTAAAGCTAAAGATGGCATCACGTTTACTGGGAAAATAGAAGGACATTCTTTACTAGGGCAATTTACGACGGCTCGTTTTAACGAAAATGATGAGCTTATTGCTGTAATTAATGATAAGCCTGTAGATAGGCGTTATCAAGTCTATGCCATTCTGGATCCTAAATCTGGTTTGCTCTATATGATTTATGAAATGGGCCGTTCAGTAAAAATGGGTTATAAAGCCATTATTATGCAGACTTACTATTTTACATTGTTGTCATGGGGTTTTCTCTTTATTTTTATTTTATTCTATTTTATTTTTAATTTTTCCTACTCTATGAACACCATTTTATACTTTCTAAAGATTGTGGGAATTTCTTTATTTGTTTCTGTAGCAATTTCTGGTTTTGTTAACTATTTTGGCTATAGAAAATCCTATGAAAATTTCGGAGCATTATCGGAGCAAATATTTAAAAAAACTAGGTTTTGAATATCCAAAAGAACAGGATTTTTATAATGAATTTTTAACGGATGAAGGTGTGCAGATTAGTGTAATGAAATATCGTAATAAGTTAAAAGGTCAAGATCCTTATCCAGAAGATTATTTTGATAAAAAATGATAAAAATCGAAGATCGTGTAAGGAATCTCTAAATTGAAGATTCCAAAATTCACTCTTTAAAAAATATAGAGAAGCAAGTTGTTGTTTTGGCAATGCTAGGTACTTTAGCAAGTAGTAGTGCATTGATGAAAAATGCTCCAATTATGCTTGTGGCTGCAAGAGGAGAAGTTGATGAATGAATGTTTACTTTCTTGATATATTGCTCATATCTGCATGGATTTAAAGAGGAAGAAGGCTATGCTTAAGGATTTGGTTAAGGACTAAAAGGTATTTAGTCATGATTTTTTAATTAAGGTTTTTTAAATGTATTTAAAGTTATCTGAATTTGATTATAATTATTTTGTGAAAAAACACTTTGTACTCAATTTTGCTCTAGGTGTCCTTGCTCTTTTTGGATTTAGTACGATTTTTAGTTTAAGTACATGCTTTATAAAAATTTTATTTATTCTTTCTTATATACTTTATTTCTATTTTTGTATTTTTCTTTATATACGGGCTAGGGTTAAACCTGATGCTCTTTTATATGCACAGCATCGTTTTAGGAGTGGCTATTTGACGTCGTTTTCTTTCCTGCTGATCGCTCTGTCAATTTCACTAAATGTTGCTGAAATATATTTTTGGAGTTATATCGTCATTTATATCTTATTTCATATTCTTATTCGATTTGAAATGAAAACTATTCAAAATAATAATAAAAATCTACATGATCTTACTCGGGATTTTAATCAAAAAGAAGGCGGGCTGTATGATTTTATATTTTCTTTGACTCGGTATGAGTGTAAGATAAATGGGTGGATAATATTTTTTGGTTTTATTTTAGTTCAAGTGGTTTTGGTTGCTGTTCTGAAAGGAATATTTAAAATTACAGCTCCTTATGAACTCTATATTATTCCAGGTGTTTTTTTCTTTATCTCAGGTTTTGCTTTATATAATATGGGGTTAAAATGTATTTACCTTATATTATTCTGCAAGAAGAAGTACAGTAGAACCCTTATTTAAAATTTAAACCTAAGAAAAAAAGCCACTAAACAATTAGTGGCTTCCTTCGAAAAATAAATCAGCTTATTTAATTTTCTTAAAAATAAAGTCATTAATCTTATGACCCGATTCCAGACCACGACGCTCGAATTTAGTCACTGGACGCCATTCTGGGCGAGGGTAGCTATTGCCTTTACCTGCCAAGTTTTCCATATCAGGACGGTTATCTAGGATATCAAGCATCCACTCTGCATACGGTTCCCAATCTGTCGCGGCATGAAAAGTACCACCCAACTCAAGCTTTTGTTCAACCAGTTGCATACGCTCATGAATCACAAAGCGACGTTTAAAGTGACGCTTCTTCTGCCACGGATCTGGGAAATAAAGCTGTACACAGTTAATGCTGTTATCTGGCATTTCACGTAATACTTGAATCGCATCCGCATCCAGTACAAACAGGTTCTTTAAGCCCGCCATACCCGCTTCATAGACGCACTGTGCAATACCAGGCACATGCACTTCGATTCCGACAAAGTTACGTTCAGGATTGGCTTTTGCCATTAATACCAAAGAGCGACCCATACCAAAACCAATTTCAACGGTCAACGGACGTTCAGGATGTTCAAAGTGTTGACGTAAATCACCAACAGGGTATTCCAAAATTAAATCACGATAATCTTCTAAAGCAGTACGTTGTGAAGTATTGAGCGGAGCTGAACGACGCATAAACGTCACAATTTCACGGTGCTCAGGCAAATTGTCGAGTTCCGTAATTTGCGTTTCTAACTGATCGTTTGACATGATTCTGGAGATATAAATATAGAAATGCCGTATTTTAAGTGTTCAGGTGGTCAAGTCAAACTTTAAGTGATTTTATTTAGCCAGTCATTTCTGAAATTGATTAAAATTTGTCAAAAAATCTTCATGTAGCTGTCACAGAAATTGCATAGCCTAATTACAATTTTAACACTAAGTAAAAAATGATGAACAATTTTAAATACCATTCGATCGCCATTTGTTTAGGCCTGTTAGGTGCATCTTCAATCTTTTCCACTGCACATGCACAATTGATGTTTAGCCAATATGTCGATGGCAGCAGCAATAAAAAAGGACTGGAAATTTATAACCCCGATGCGACAGCGGTAAACTTAGCCGATTATGAAATCCAGCAGTTCAATAATGGCGGTACAGTTAAAACCGTAGCTTTCCCACTACAGGGCACTTTGGCCAGTAAACAAAAATTCTTGATTGGTCGTTCTGAATTACAGACGCAATTGGGAGGTAAGGTGAATCAGGTGGCGGGCCTGTCCTTTAATGGTGACGATGCCATTGTCTTGCTCTATCGTGGTACGCCTGTAGATCGTTTTGGTCGTATTGGTGAACGCCCAACGAATGGTTGGGGCACCACAGTGCTGAGTATGGGCAATAGCTTTAAGCGCATTCAAACTGACAATCCTGTCGTCAGTGTTGATCCAACCAGCCCATTTGATTTAGATCAATCTTGGCAGGCATGGACAGATCGGAATGACTTTTCGAATTTAACTGGCTCAACCACCACACCACCGATTACAGATGCAGTCAGTTGTAATAGTAGTGACACGCCGATTGCCAGCCTAGCGCAATCGACACAGAATCAAAACTATACCATTCGTGGTGTGATCACGGCAGACTATCGCTATAGCAATGGTTTCTCTGGTTTTTATGTACAAACCCCTGACAGTAAAGCCACCGCAAATGTCAGTAATGCCATCTTTGTCTATATTCCTGCCAGCAGTGCAGTAAAAGGCGGGCAGGTTGGCGATGAAGTAATTCTGCGTGGTCGTTTAACCAGTTATCAGAACCAACTGCAAATTGATCAGTTACAGCAAGATGTTCAAAGCTGTAACCAGAATATGGCATCGCTGATTCAACCACTGGATTTGAATTTACCTTTTAGCAGCTTAACCGATGCATCTGGGAACTCTCCAAAACGTTATCAGGGCATGCTGGTAAAATTACCGCAAACGCTGACGGTGAGCGAAAACTATAATTTTGGCCGTTATGGTGAATTGTCACTGAGTTTAGGTCGCTTATTCATTCCAACCAATCTTTATCCAGCATTGTCCAATGAAGCGAAAGCATTGGCACAGCAAAATCTGCTTTCCAAGATTATTTTTGATGATGGCTATAGCAATCAAAACCGTGCACCGTGGTTGCCACAGAACTTTAGCGCCCTTAATACCTTGCGCTCTGGCTACCAGTTAAAGAATGCACAAGGGATTTTGGAATATCGTTTTAATGCTTGGCGTGTACAACCGATTGCAGGGGCGAACTTGCCAGAAATCGTGACCACCACTAATCCACGCGCAACGATTGCAGCGAAACAGAGTAAGCATATTCGTGCTGCAGCATTTAACGTGCTGAACTATGACAACGGTAAAAATGGCTTCCCAACAGAACGTGGTGCCAACAGTCAGGCTGAATTTGATAAACAGCATGCCAAAATCGTGAATGCGTTAAAATCGATTGATGCGGACGTTTATGGCCTAATGGAAATTGCCAACAATGGTTATGGGAGTGATAGTGCGGTTGCCAATCTGACTAAAGCTTTAGGACCAGATTGGAAATATGTGATTCCAGAAGGTCTGAATCAGTTGGGTACTGATGTGATTGCGGTTGCGATTATTTATAACAGCAAGCGTGTTCAGCCGGTCAATAAGGCCGCAGTATTGGACTTGGGGGATAAAAACCGTTCGACGCTTGCGCAATCATTTAAACCAGTACAAGGTGGTCAGATCTTCACGGTCATTCCAAACCATCTTAAATCTAAAGGCTGTAAGGGCGTAGATGCCAACTCTCTCGATGCCGATCAAAGAGATGGTCAAGGCTGTTGGAATCCAACCCGTGTTAAAGCGGTTGAACAACTCACCCAGTGGATTGCCAAGAATCCGACCCAAGTGAAAAATCCGAATATCTTGCTCTTGGGTGATATGAACAGTTATGCCAAAGAAGATCCGATTCTGACCTTTGAGAAAGCCAACTATAAAGTCTTGTTGAATGACAGCAAAGTAGGTGAGGGCAGCAAGGCCTATAGCTATGTCTTTGGTGTATCGAGTGATGCCGATGGTTATGGTGGGGCAGGAAACCTTGATCATGCCATTGCCGATGCCAATCTGTATAAGCGTGTGATTAAAACATTTGCTTGGCATATCAATGCTGATGAGCCAACGGTATTGGACTATAACGAGGAATATAAAACCGATGAGCAAAAAGCACTGTTCTTTGCTGCTGATGCTTATCGTTCTTCAGATCACGATCCTGTAATTGTGGATCTGGACATGAAAAGCTCGGATTCGCAACTAGAACCAAACAATCCGAAGAATATTGTCGTTGAATTTTTAAACTCATTATTTGAATGGTTAGGCAAGATTTTTGGTCGGGCGTAACACGATTTCCGTGACCTTGTTTAATTTGTTTTTTCATAAATTAATCAATCGTCACGGAATATAACTTGCAAGGCAGAAAAAAATTCATTAATAGTAGTGGTGTGGATGTTCTTAGCATGAAAGCTATTATAAATTTTAGTTATTTCTGTTCTTGAGTTTCGTTGGAACGTTCTAGAGCATAAGTCGTTAGATAACAAGGATCAATTATGAAGTTGTATTATTCACCTGGTGCATGCTCATTGGCAGCCCATATTATTTTAAATGAAATTAACGTAGATTTTGATTTAGAACGAGTTGATCTAAAAACACATAAAACCTCTAAAGGTGCAGATTATTACGAGATTAATCCAAAGGGCTATGTGCCTGCTTTGGAAATTAATCCAGGTTTGATTTTAACTGAGAATGTAGCAATTTTACCTTTCTTGGCTCAGCATGATCCAAAACAGGATTTGATTCCGCCTTCAGGTATGGGGCGTGCCAAGGTGCTAGAGTGGTTGGGATATCTCAACTCAGAATTACATGATGCTTATTCAGTCTTCTTTGGTGGTCGATTAACCGACGATGAAAAGACCAAAGCCTATGCCGAAGTTGATCGTTTGCTCAGTTATATCGATAACTACTTAGCTGAATCTGAATATGATTATCTGGTCGATGATAATTTTGGCCCAGCAGATGCTTATTTATTTGTGTTAACCAACTGGTCTAATCATATCGAACATGACTTGACGCCTTATATCAACATTATTGCGTTGCGTAATAAAGTGGCTGAACGTCAGTCTGTGCAAATCGCAATGCGTGATGAAGGCTTATTGAGCTAATTGATGCATTCCAATAAAAAAGCCTCTGTTTACAGAGGCTTTTTTATTTCAGCAATAATCGAAATTATTGTTGAGCTTTTTGTTTTACATCAGCAGCCGTTGATTCAACCGCGCCAGCAACTTTAGCAGTTGCATCACGTGCAGCAGCCTCAGTTTTTGCAGCAGCTTCAGCAGTTGCATTCGCAGTGTGATCAGCAGCAGCATCAATTTGGTTGCTTGCTGTATCTACAGCAGTCGCAACATCACTTGAAGCGGCATCAGCAGCATTGTGAAGATCAGCACCAGCTTGGTTAGCAGCATGCTCTAAATGTTCGCCAGTTGTTGCACCTGTTTCAGGCGCTTTTTCTTTATTACAGCCTACAAGGGCAACAGTCGCAGCGAGACCTAAAGCAACGAGTAATTTATTCATTGTCATATTTCCTTTTCTTTGTGGCATCCAATAGGAATGGATAGCGAAAATATAAACATAAACCACAGGAATAATAAAGTAGAAAAATTGTTGATAACTTGTAAAAACACGCACTTACATCAGATCGTGTAAGTGCGTGCATAGCTATTAGGTGAGCTTAAACACCAGAACGGATCATATAATCAAAGGCAGACAGTGATGCTTTCGCGCCTTCACCGGTCGCAATGATAATCTGCTTGTACGGCACTGTAGTACAGTCACCTGCGGCAAATACCCCTTTGACATTGGTTTCGTTGCGCTCATTAATCACGATCTCACCACGATTACTCAGTTCAACCGCACTGTTCTTCAAGAAGTCAGTGTTTGGCAATAAACCAATTTGTACAAAGATCCCTGCAAGTTCAACAGTATGC